>CALFOL010000090.1 GCA_937919915.1 uncultured Planctomycetaceae bacterium | reverse complement strand
TGAAGGTCGTCAGCTGAGAGAATCGAACACCATGAGCCAAGGCTTGCAAACTCTTCCCAGTCTAACATACCCCTCACAACCTCACCATCGCTGGCCCTACCAATGGATAAACGATTTGCAGCCGCCGTCACGATGATTGCGACCTTGCCCCTGTTACTCAGTGATCACCGAACACTCGCTGCGCCACCAGCCTCGACTGTGCAGGATTTTTCGCTGCAGGATTATCGTGGGAAATCGCATCGTTTGTCAGATTATCAGGAATCAAAAGTCGTCGTGCTGGCGTTTCTGGGGACAGAGTGTCCGCTGGTCAAGCTGTACGGCCCTAAACTGGAACAGGTGTCGCAGAAGTATCAGCCGCGCGGAGTGACGATTCTGGGCATGAACGCAAACCGCCAGGATTCGATCACCAACATCGCGGCCTACGCCAGACGACAACAGATCACTTTTCCGATTCTAAAAGATGTCGGCAACACTGTGGCTGATGCGGTGCAGGCAGAACGTACTCCCAGCGTCATTGTGCTGAATTCGGATCGAGTCATCGTTTATCGAGGCCGTATTGATGACCAATATGGCGTCGGCTACGCTCGCGAAGAACCCAAACACGCCTATCTGACCGATGCTATCGAAGCAGCACTGGCCGACAAACATCCGGCTGTCGCAAGTGTGGCTGCGGAAGGCTGTCTGATCGGCCGGATGCGAAAGCCAGATGCGGACAGCTCCGTGACGTATGGGGCTCATATCGCTCCGATCCTTGTGAAGCACTGTGCTGAGTGTCATCGGGAAGGTGAGATCGCTCCGTTCGCACTGACAAGTTACGACGAAGTTGCTGGCTGGGCGGACATGATTCGCGAAGTCGTGGCGGATCGGCGCATGCCGCCGTGGCATGCCGATCCGGCTCATGGGAAATTCTCCAACGCACGCGGCCTGAGCGCCGCAGAAAAGGATCTGATCAACAAGTGGGTCCTGGCAGGCGCGCCCGCGGGAGACCTGTCGCAGTTGCCAGCGTTGCCACCGAAGGCAGAGGGCTGGCAATTGAATTCGGCACCAGATCTTGTCGTGCAGATGAACGAGTCTTTCCGTGTGCCGGCGGATGGCGTGGTCAAGTACAAGTACTTCGAAGTCGATCCTGGCCTTACAGAAGACAAGTGGGTTCGGGCTGCGGAAGTGATCCCCGGCAGCCGTGAAGTCGTCCATCATGTGCTGGTGTTTGCCCGAGACGGGAAGTCTCGAAAGAATTCCGGAGCTGGTGGTGGCTCATTTCTGACAGCGTATGTCCCAGGCCTGCGAGCAGTCGAAATTCCGACTGGCATGGCAAAACTTGTTCCAGCGGGTTCGAAGATCATCTTTCAGATGCATTACACGCCGATTGGCGAAGAACGCACAGACCGCAGTTCTGTTGGTCTGTATTTCGCAGACGAAAAAGACGTCAACCATGTCGTTGTAACTCAGGAAACTCGCTCGCACGACTTTGCCATACCGCCGCGAGATTCGAATTATAAGGTCGAGGCGACATCACCTCGTGCCCCGATCCCGCTTAAAATCCTGGCGATGATGCCGCACATGCATTTGCGAGGCAAGTCGTTCCGCTATGAAGCAATATTGCCTGATGGACAACGGCGCACCTTGCTGGATGTACCAGCCTACGACTTCAACTGGCAAACCAGCTATCGGCCGGAAACACTGCTGGAACTTCCAGCCGGCGCGAGAATGCACTGCGTTGCTCACTTCGATAACTCAGCAAACAACCTCAACAATCCCGATCCGGACGCCACTGTTGGATGGGGCGATCAGACCTGGAACGAAATGATGATCGGTTACTTCGACGTCGCGTACCCTCGATCCCGCGACGACGGTGACTCTGTGGAAGTTTTGGCGCTGATGAAGCAATTCGACAAAAACGAAGACGGAAAGATTCAGCGCAGTGAGGTGCCGAAGAAACTGCATCCCGTGTTTACGCAACTGGACACGAACAACAACGATGAAGTCACGCTGCAGGAACTCAGGGAACTTCCTGCGGCGAGGTAGATTCGCCATCACTAGTTTCCGGTTCCGGAACAGCAGGTCTGATCATTACATATGTCAGGGCCAGGCCGAAGGCACCGCCAATGTAGCTTGCGTTGTGAATGTACGCGACGCGCATAAAGCCCCACGTGTCGGTGACATTGTGCGCAGCCAGAGCTGAAGCCCAGTCCGAGTAGTCAGCATCCGGTCCACGCCATAAACCGTAGAGGTAGGCCGATAGACCGGCTCCGAATCCGGTCGTAAACACGATGATAAATCCATAGCAGATTTGTCGCCGCGCCGTCTTGCGATTCTGACTCGGTAGACACCGCCTCGCCAGAATCCACCCCACAATCAAGCCGACCCACCAGGTAGTCAGGAACCCAATGCAGCCCGCAAACACTCGGTCTCCGAGGCCCGGATTTGCGTTGGAGAACTGATGAAATTTGAAGTTGTAGAAATACTCAGGACCAATCGCGAACGTGATCTGATCGTGCAGAACTCCGTAACAGCCAGCAATGGCAGCGCCGAGAACAGTGAAACCAAGCAACGCTGGCAGGTCACTTAACGGGATCCGGGGAATCAAGTGCTTCAACATTGTTTACGCAAGCTCTATGAAATTGAAAGCGACCGAAGATCCGTCGGTCGACGCGTGCCGCAAAACAACACAACTAATGACCTGAGTGCAACTTACGTCAAACTGAATCCAACGCTAAGTTACAAACAGGAATTGACATCAACCGCCGACTCGCACTACAAGCCCCAGTCAGCAAGGATGCCTGTTGCCGAATTCCCGGCACATACGCCCTGTTCGATGGAGCGAACACTGATGCCACGATTCTTCACACTTCTACTCACCTGCACTTTGATCGGTTGCGGATCAAAATCCGACGCACCGAAATCTGTCACTACTGCATCGACTGACGCAGTAGACTCACCAGCATCGGGCGGTCAGTCGCCCTCCACATCAGAAGCGAATTCCTCGCCGTCGTCACCGACATCGCCAGTGGCAGCATTGCAACAACGCGCCCAGGCTGCTGTGTCTGCAAGACAGCCACAAACCGCCATCGAAGCGTTGAGCCAGGCAATCGGAATCGATCCGACTGACCCTAATCTGTTTCATATGCGTGCCGACGTCTATAACCTGATGGGAGAATACGCCAACGCGCGAGCTGACTATTCGTTGGCCGTGCAGGCCGATCCGAAGAACGCAGAACTCTACAACACGCGCGGTTATTTTCTGATGACGCGTGGAGCCACTACAGATGCTCTGGTCGACTTCAATAAGGCGGTTGAGCTGAATTCGAAATTCCCTGTAGCGTGGAACAATCGCGGTTTGATTCGACTGGGCGAAAAGAACTACGAAGCGGCGATTGCCGATTTCAGCAAGGCCATCGAATTGGACGGTAAGTACATCGATGCACTCAACAATCGCGGCTTCGCCCAGATGAAGCATGAGAAACTGGATGCCGCACTGGTCGACCTGAAGAAGACAGTCACTCTAAAACCTGACTACACGACGGCATGGAACAACTGCGGCCTGGTCTACATGCAGCAGGAAAACTACGCCGCGGCCGTCGATGCATTTTCTGAAGCCATCAAGCTGGCTCCATTGGATGCTCGCTGGCTGAATCATCGTTACGCGGCGCTGCAAAAACTAGAAAAGTTCAGTGAAGCCAACGTTGACGCTCAGCGAATCCGCTGGCTGGATGGTCTGTCGAAGCTCACACAACAGGCCAATCAAAAACCAAACGATCCGAACATCTGGATGAACCGAGCCGAACACCTCGCACAAGGCGGAGAAATTGGCGGTGCGGTTCTGGACTACAGTCGTGTCATTGCGTTGGCTCCTGGCAACAAAGCGGCGTTGATTGGCCGCGCCAAGTCATGGTTGAAATTATCAGATCATCAGAAAGCAATTTCGGACTGCAACATCGTGATTGCCGCTGATTCTTCGCCGATGGCGTTTTCCATTCGTGGCGATGCATGGCTGGCGATTCAGGATTTTGACAAAGCCATCAAGGACTTCGAAATGGCTCAACGCATGGACGATGCTCTGGTGACGGCGTACCAAAAACGAGCTGCCCAGCGGACACAGACCGGTGACGATAAGCTCGCCCAGGAAGACATCGCCAAAGCGAAGTACCTGCAGGACGCTTTGGCCGGTTTACTGACGCCACGAACAGCTCAGGAACAAATACCGTTCCCAACGAATTAGCGAAATAGCCGTTACTGTTGCAGTGACTTCTACTTTTTCTTTGGAGACCCGGGCCACCTGAAGTCGACATTTTCGGCCGATCCCTGGTTCAAATCCTTGTCCGATGGCAGAAAGACGTGCTCCATCGTTTTCTTGGGGTCCAGATTTTCGTTCAGTTGAGCTTCCGTGACAGGTTCCGACTCCACTCCGCCTTCAGGAACTTCCATACCAGCTGTCCAGATCATGGCGTTCAAGGCAACTCGACGGAAGCTGTCGATTGCCCAGTTGCGGTGCCAGTGTCCGCCAGTGAACCCGATGCCTCGACCGCCGTCCGTCCGTTCGACGGCCCACATCAACGCCTGTTTGCTGCCCAGTGCTTTCTCACCCGCGGGTGTCCAGTGAATATAGCGATTAATGTTATCGCGCGTCGGCGTTGAAGTCAGGATATCGACAGCCGTTTGGGGTTCGGCAAATCGCATGTTGTAATACCACTCATCGTTGGCACGAAAACCCGGGACGCCTTTGGCGATCGGATGATCAGACTTTGTATCCAGTGCCGCTGTCCAGTGAGGATTACAGGAGAACCCGGATTCGTAGTGTCCGCCGATCCACTTCTTGAAGTAGGTTCCACGTTCACCCGCAGGGACTTCCACTGCGTAGTGCATGCACATCATGCCTACGCCTTTGGAAATCATGTCGTCCATCTTTTCTTCGTGCTCCTTCGTCGGATGCCGATCGTTTCCGTCGGAATAGATCACAACTGCTTTTGCGCCGTCAAAAATTGATTCGTCTTCGGGCCAGCCGTTGTGAACGACATCGACATGAACCGGGAGTCCGCATTGTTCGTTCAACGCTCGGGCCAGCAGGATGGTGCCGGCATTGAATTCGTGCTGCCCGGATGGATGACTCACCTGACCGGCAATGAGGACGATTTTCGTCTTCGCATCATCGGCGGTGGCACCGGACAGACAGCACAGAGACGTCAGCAACAGGAAAAACGAAGTGGTTCGGAACACGTGGGAACTCCAGGATCGTTGGTTTCGGGGATGTCTTTGATTGCGATACTGTACCGGCATGGATTGCATCTCGCGACAGTTCGGCTTCTTTTCGGAGTTACGGATGGGTATAATCCGGTCGGTATTCGGCCGGTTTCTGCCTGATTTCGTACTATCTGTTTGAATTCCCGCCTTGTTTTGGCTTACCGCAAAGGTTGTCCGCATGCGAGCTCACAGAATGCTGAGCCTTGTGTTTGTCTTCGCTACTTTGACGAACGGTTCCACGCCAGCCGGCGCTGCTGACGTTGCGAAGATCGACTTTGCACGGGCCATCCTGCCGATTCTGTCGGATAAGTGTTTCGTTTGTCACGGCCCCGATGCCGCGGAACACGGCGATGACATGCTGCGACTGGATTCGTTCGAGGGGGCCACCAGTGATCGGGCTGGCAACAAGGCGATCAACCCAGCAGACGTGGACAGCAGCTGGCTGTTGCACCGCATTCATTCCGTCGATGAGCCGATGCCACCTGCGGACGCAGAGCGGCAACTCACGAAGCAGGAACGGGATTTACTGACGGAATGGGTCAAGCAAGGTGGTGCATACGCTAGGCATTGGGCCTATCTGCCACCTGTTAAAGTCAACCCGGACATGACAGGCGTGCTTCCGACGCCTCAGGAACCAGACGCTGCAATCATCGACGCGTTCATCGGTCAGCAACTCAAGAGCAAGGCGATCGATTTCGCACCAGCAGCGGACCGAGCAACATTGGCGCGGCGGATCGCTTTGACGCTGACTGGTCTTCCGCCCGAACCAGAACAGTTGCAGGCATTCCTGGCCGACACCACCGCTGACGCAGAACGCACGTTCATCTCTCGCCTGTTTTTGAATCCGCGTTATGGCGAACATCAGGCTCGTTACTGGCTGGATGCTGTCCGCTATGGAGACACGCATGGTCTGCATCTGGACAACAAACGCGGCATCTATCCCTACCGTGACTGGGTTGTGCGTGCGTTCAATCAAAACATGCCAGTGAACCAGTTCATCGTGGAACAATTGGCCGGGGACCTGCTACCCGATCCAACGCTGTCGAACAAAGTAGCAACCGGATTCGTGCGAATGAACCCCAGCACAGCCGAAGGCGGCGCGATTCCGGACGAGTTCCAGGCAAAAAACAGTTTCGACCGCACGGAGACGCTGGGAACGGTGCTGCTGGGAATGTCACTCACCTGTGCTCGCTGCCACACGCATAAATATGATCCGATTCTGCACACCGAGTACTATCAGCTGTTGGCATTCTTTAACAGCACCGCAGAATCGCCGATGGACGGCAATAAATACGAATACGGTCCGGTCCTGAAAGCTCCAGCGGACCAGAGCGGCTGGCAGCAATGGTCCTCACTGGAAACGCAACGCAGGCAACTGCTGACAGATGCTCGGAACTTCGCGACCGGCAGCGAGCTTCCTGAAGACATTGCGGCCAAATGGCTGGCGGAATCTGAAACCGATCAACTGGCGGCGATTGCACAGGCAGACGGTCCGTTTGTCGCTGCGAAAGTGCTCCAAGCAGGGGCGACAGAATTGGTGGAGAAGATTAAGACCTTGGAAGCCACGTTCACCACCACACTGGTTGCTCAGGATCTGCCGACTCCGCGAACAACGAAAGTGCTGCATCGCGGCGAATACAATCAGCCGATCGGCGAAGCACTGATACCGGACGTTCCGCGTGTGCTGGGGGGAATGACTGCAGACATGCCGCGCAATCGGCTGGGACTGGCCAGCTGGTTGACGTCACGTGAACAACCATTGGTCGCACGCGTTCTGGTCAATCGCATCTGGCAGCAGGTGTTCGGATACGGCCTGGTCCGCACACCCGAAGACTTCGGTTTACAGGGCCAACAACCGACTCACCCGGAACTCCTTGACTGGCTGGCCGTTCGCTTTCAGGAAAGCGGCTGGGACGTGCAGGACTTGCTGAGAATGATGCTTCACAGCCGCACGTTCGGGCAGAGTTCCGCATGGCGAACGGACGTTGACGATCCAGTAAATCGTCTCTTTGCGCGAGCCTCCAGTTATCGGCTGGATGCTGAAGTCCTGCGAGACATCGGACTCTGGAGCAGCCGTCTGCTGGATCCGCACATGGGTGGCGAAGGAGTCAAGCCGTATCAGCCAGCAGGCATGTGGAAGGCGCTGGCGCATCCCGGCAGCAACACCAAACAGTATGAAACCGACACGGGCCAGCTGCTGTATCGCCGCAGTCTGTACGTGTATTGGAAACGCACAAGTCCGCATCCTATGATGACATTATTCGACGCTCCGGACCGCGAATCCAGTTGCGTCCGACGATCTCGCAGCAACACTTCGTTGCAGTCGCTGGGCCTGTTAAACGAAACACAACGTATTGAAATGTCGCGAGCTCTGGCGGAGAGATTACTGACCGAACGCAGCGATGACGCGCAACGTCTGGATCTGCTGTTCACGCTCCTGACCAGTCGCAGCCCGCGAGACGCCGAACAGATCGCGTGTCGACAGTTGTTGGCAGAAATGAAACAGAGATACGCCGCAGGCAAAGACGATGCGCTCGCGCTATTGTCAACCGGGGAAGCAAAGCGGAACGAATCACTGGACGCGGTTGAGCTTGCTGCGTGGTCACAAGTCGTGACCACGGTGCTGGCAAGTGATGCCGTTATTCTGTTGTATTAGTAAAGTAAAACATCATGAATCCAATCCACGAACACCAACTTCTGCAAACACGTCGGCAATTGTTTGGTCGATCCGCGATGGGGCTTGGCACGGCAGCGCTGGCAAGTCTGCTGGACAACGATCTGCGGGCGAACGCAGCCGAAACGCAGCACACCGCCGGGGCTCTGGGGACGACTCATCACCCGGCGACCGCCAAACGCGTGATCTATTTGTTCATGAGCGGCGGGCCCAGCCATTTGGATATGTGGGATTATAAGCCCAAACTGAAGGACATGTTCAACCAGCAACTGCCGGATCATGTTCGCGACGGGCAACGCGTGACTGGTATGACGGCCAACCAGAAAAACGGTTTGCCGCTGTGTCCCAGCAAGTACAAATTCCGCAAACACGATAACAATCAGGACGGCGTGTGGGTCAGTGAATTGTTGCCTCATACGGCGAAGGTTGCCAATGAGCTATGCGTCGTCAACAGCACCTTCACCGAAGCGATTAATCACGATCCGGCAATCACGTACATCCAAACCGGCAGCCAGATTCCGGGTCGCCCGAGCCTCGGGGCGTGGCTGAGCTACGGTTTAGGCAGCCTGAACGAAAACCTGCCACATTATGTTGTGATGCATGCTCGTACGAACCATGCGGAACAGAGTTTGTTTAACCGACTGTGGGGATCCGGGTTTCTATCGTCGGATCATCAGGGAATCCTGATGCGCAGCCAGGGAGATCCGGTGCTGTATCTCAGCAATCCCGCCGGAGTAAGTCGCCAGGATCGTCGGACGCAATTGGATGCACTCGCAGCACTGAACCACGAACAGCACAATCGCTTTGCCGATCCGGAAGTACTGGCCAGAATTCGTCAGCATGAAATGGCGTATCGTATGCAGACATCTGTGCCGGAACTGATGGATCTGTCTTCCGAGTCCGACACGACGTTCGAGCTCTACGGCGAAGACGCGAAGACTCCAGGCACCTTCGCCGCCTGCTGCCTGAACGCACGGCGACTGGCGGAACGTGGCGTGCGGAACATTCAGATATTTCACCGTGGCTGGGACGCTCATGGAGGCCTGCCACACGAACACGGTTCGCAGTGCAATGACATCGACCAGGCCTGTGCCGCGCTCATTAAAGACCTCCGGCAACGCGGCATGCTGGATGACACGCTGGTTGTTTGGGGCGGCGAATTCGGCCGCACGGCGTATTGCCAGGGAAATCTGACTCGAGATAACTACGGTCGTGACCATCATCCGCGTTGTTTTACGACGTGGATGGCGGGCGGCGGAATCAAGCCCGGAATTACGTACGGCCGCAGCGACGACTACGGCTACAACATCGCTCACGAAGATGGCACACCAATGACACCTCAGCCGACGAAAGACAAATGGACGCCGGGCACGATGCACATTCACGATCGCAACGCGACGATCCTGCACCTGCTGGGCATCGATCACAAGAAGCTGACGTACCGCTATCAGGGGCGAGACTTCCGCCTGACAGATGTGCACGGTCATGTGATTGAAGAACTGATTGCTTAGATAGAGAACTGTTTGAGTACTGGTTCATGGCAGATCACGACCACAGTGAATGTCACCAGAGAATTCGAAACGGACAGTCACATGCTACGCTGGTTCTTTCGCCGGAAACTCACCTCCGAAGAAAAGAAACTGGGCGTGTCGATGGACTATCTGCGCCACATTGTGGATGTCTCACCCGCCGCGTTTCTGCGCTTCGCCAGCATCATGCCGTTTGCGAACAGCCGTAAGACATTGCCAGTCGATGCATGGTTTGTGGCACAGATCGTGGCGTTACAGCAGGAAGACTGTGGGCCGTGCGTCCAGATCGGCGTCCGTCTGGCAAAACAAAGTGGCGTTGCGACTGCAGTGGTCGGTGCCGCACTGGACGGAGCTCCCGAATCACTATCACCGGAACTTGCAGACGTTTATCAGTTTACGAAATCCGTGATTTCTGCAAATGACAACGAAACTCTCCGTCAGACGCTGCGACAACGATACGGCGAACGTGGCCTGATTGAACTCGCATACGCCATCGCCAGCAGTCAGATTCCTCCGACTGTCAAACGAGCGTTGGGCTATGCAAAGAGCTGCAGCATCGTTCCAATTGACGTGTAGCGGCAGTCCAGCTGATCCGGCGTCACAGTCATGACCGAATGCTGAAGAAAATGCACGTGGCGAAAACCGGCACCAGAATCGTAACGATCCGCATCGTCTTTGAAGCCTGCCGCCAGAACAGCGATTGGCTTTCGACAGCTGCGGCAAGGCTGGCGATGGTCAATCGAGCACACGCCCGGTCGATGGCTCGTGAACAGGTCAGCAGTCGACTTGCCGTGAGAAATCCCGAGACGGCCAGTGCAATCGGGACACCGGAAAAGAACGCAGTGCCCAGGGCGTCACCATATTCGCCACTGACGACTGCACCAATCGCGCCAACGACACCCAGCAGCATGGGAATCGCGGTACACACCAGAGCGAACGAAATACAGACCATCACTGCAGCCACGATTCGGCATGGGCCAGCACTCAGTAGTAACGCACTTGCGATGCGTTGCCGAGCTTCAGCATCCAGCAGTTCTGTTTCTTCGGCCACTATCGAATCGTCCGTGTGACGATATTCGAACGGATTCTCAGAACTCATCATCTGCCCTTTCTGGTCCACGACTGGTGCAACTTATCCAGCACCCGGGTTTCGTGAAGGATTAAGAAGCCCTACACTGCCGTCTGACCGGCAATTATCCGTTTTCCAGCCTACAGTGTCCAGATTCATGTTCGACTGGCCAGTGACATCTCTCATCATCGCGTTCTGCGTGGGAGGCGTCGTGGGATTTTTGTCGGGTTTGTTTGGTGTCGGTGGTGGCTTTTTACTGGTGCCATTCCTGAACGCGGCGCTGGGAATTCCGATGACTTTCGCTGTCGGATCCACCGCGTGTTACACTATCGGTCCCGCCACCGCGGCCTTGTTGGCGAAGAAACCGTCGATTGGCTATATCCAGCTGCCGTTGATTCTGGCGGGAGGATTGTTCGTGGGTGTCTGGGCCGGCGCGCATTCTCTGGACAGCTTGCAGGTCATGGAGACGATCACACTGTTTGGTCGCTCCTTGCCGGCCGTTGACCTGATGGTGCTGTCGAGTTATGCAGTGTTGATGACCGGAATCTCGGCGGCATCGTTATGGGATGCTCTGAGCTCCGGGACGTCGCAGGGAGTTCGGCGACGCGGCCTGTTCGCTCAAGTGAGGTTAAGACCGGTCACTGACATTCCCGATCTCCGGCCAAGCCAACATTCGATTCCGCTACTGGCGTGGACGGGCGTTGCTGTCGGATTTCTGTCCGGATTTCTCGGCATGAGCGGCGGGTTGGTGCTGGTACCGGCGGCCGTGTATCTGCTGGGACTTCGCGTCCATGCGGCCACAACAATCACGATTGTCGTGGTCTGGATTGTGTCAGTGCAGTCGACGATTCTGCACGCACTGCATGGCAATGTGCAGCTGCCGCTGGTCGGGGCGTTATTGCTGTCCGGCACGATCGGAGCCAGCGTGGGAGCTCAAGTGGGCAGCAAATTGCCAGCTTCACGCCTGAAACTGGGATTTGGCCTGCTTGTGCTGGTTTCGGCGGGAATAGTGTTTGTTAAGCTATGGATACTCTGGCAGTCCGCCGCGTGACAGCCGCTTTCCCGCAATAAGTGTCGCAGTGATGCAGCAGTGATTTTAGTGTGAAGACAATGACGATCGATTTTCAGGATTGCCTGGCAAGTTACTCAAAGCACGGCGTGCAGTTTTCGTATCCCGACATCTGGGAAATCGATGAACGAATGGAAGGCACAGACGTCATCGTCACGGTGTCTTCGGTCGGTACCTGCTTCTGGACGTTGCGAATTCTGCACGGCTGTCCTCCACCACCTCAAGCGGTGGATTCTTGTGTGGAAGCTTTTCAGGAGGAATACGAAGACCTGGAAGTCACTACGACCGAGTGCAAAGTTGCCGAAATGCCGGCCTATTCACGCAACCTGCAGTTCATCTGTCTGGAGTTAACGAACACAGTCGGCTTATGCAGTGTCCGGACGACCGACTTCACATTGTTGATCTGGTGGCAGGGTACAGACCATGAGCTCGAAGAAGCTCAGCCGATGATCGATCACATGACACGTTCGGTGCGGGCTGTCTCATTGATCGATTGAGGTCCTCTACATCCTGGCTTTATCTTTTCCGCGGTCTGTCACTCAACCGGTTTCCAACTATCCATGCCCGTCGTCAATCATCCCAGCATCAAAGCTTTCCTGGAATTCAGCAAACAGGCCAGGTTTGTACCTGTCTTCCGACAACTCACATCCGACACGCTGACACCGGTCACCGCATATCAGCGGGTCAGCGACGGACCGTGGTCGTTTTTGTTTGAGAGCGTAGTTGGCGGTGAAAAGATCGGTCGCTACAGTTTTGTGGGCAGTGGCCCGTTTCTGTCGATAACGTCGTGGGGCGAACGTGTTCAGGTACGCAACGCCGATGGCAGTGTTCGCGAATGGCAGAGCAAAGATCCGTTGAAAGATCTGGACTTGCTGTTGAAAGATTACCAGTCGGTCGCCGTGCCGGGGTTACCTCGGTTTTGCGGCGGCGCCGTCGGCTTCGCCGGTTACGACGTCATTCGCTATACAGAGAATCTGCCGAATGTTCCGGAAGACGATCTTCAGCTGCCGGACATGTGTTTCGCGTTGTACGACAGCATGGTGGTGTTCGATCATATTCGCAAAGTGATACTGGTGGTTGCACTGGCGGACACTCAGGACGGAACGCCGGAAGAGGCTCGCAGGGTTGCCGAAAGCAAACTGCAAACGCTGTGTGCAAAGCTGGCCGTCAGCGGTGATACGGTCAAGTTGACGGACATCGACCTGACCAGTGACGCAGAGCTGGAAACCACATCTAACTTCACGCAGGAACACTTCGAAGCGTCTGTGGTAAAGTGCCGTGAGTACATCAAGGCGGGCGATATCTTTCAGGTGGTGTTCAGTCAGCGACTGCAACATAAAAGCGACGCGAAACCGCTGGATGTTTATCGCTCACTGCGAATGGTGAATCCCAGCCCATTCATGTTCTTGCTGCAGACGCCGGAACTGCATCTGGTCGGCAGTTCGCCGGAAATCATGGTTCGCGTGGAAGATGGAGAAACCACCATTCGACCGCTGGCCGGAACTCGCCGTCGCGGAATGACAGAACCGGAAGACAACGCGCTGGCCGAAGAACTTCTGGCTGATCCGAAAGAGCGTGCGGAACATGTGATGCTGATCGACCTGGCTCGTAACGATGTTGGCCGCGTCGCAAAATTCGGCACTGTTGAACTGAATGATGTGATGATTGTCGAACGCTACAGCCATGTGATGCATATTACGTCAAACGTCATCGGGCAACTGCGGGACGGGTTGACCGCCGTCGAAGCACTTCGCGCTGGCCTGCCAGCGGGAACGGTGTCCGGAGCTCCCAAGGTACGTGCGATGGAAGTCATCGACGAAATCGAACCACACAAACGCGGACCGTATGGCGGCGCAGTCGGCTATATCGACTTCACGGGCAATATGGACACCTGTATCGCACTGAGAACACTGGTGATGCGCGACGGGATCATCTATGTTCAGGCTGGAGCTGGCATCGTGGCCGACAGCGTTCCGGAACTCGAATACCAGGAAACACTCAGCAAGGCGCGAGCTTTGCTGAAAGCCATTCACATTGCGGAGACGCAGTTGTAGACAAGCCGAGAATTGGCGACGGCGTGCCTCTGGCACACTAAAGGGGCAGGCGGAAACAACGGGACGAGTGGATGACATGATCGACAGCTGGGAAAAACTGAAGGGCCATGACGAACAGCGAAATCTGTTTCGGCGATCGCTGCAGCGCGGTCGATTGTCGCATGCTTATGTGCTGGCCGGGCCGCAGGGGATCGGCAAATGTCAGTTCGCCCGCCTGTTGGCTCAGTCAGTGTTCTGCCGGACTCACGAGCTGGAAGAGCTGGAAACCTGTGGCGAGTGCCGCGGATGTCGCGGGTTTCGGGCCAATTCCTGGCCGGACTACATCGAAGTCGGACTGCCCGCGGGCAAGAATGTGATTCCGATCTCTTCCATCATTGGCGAAGACGGCAAGCGTGGACGCGAAGGCCTGTGCTACGAATTGTCGATGTCGCCACAGGCCTCCGATCGTCGCGTCGCAGTCATCAACGACGCAGACAGGATGTCTGCGGAAGGCGCCAACGCGTTGCTAAAGACACTGGAAGAACCGCCTGCGCACTCATTGATTCTGCTGATCTGTGACAACCCGGATACGCTGCTGCCGACGATTCGTTCACGGTGTCAGATTGTGCGATTCTTTCCGTTGTCCAATCCCGATGTGCAGCAGATCCTGCTGGCAGAAGAAATGGTCGAAAGCGAAGTGGATGCGG
>CALFOL010000089.1 GCA_937919915.1 uncultured Planctomycetaceae bacterium | reverse complement strand
CCGGGGGAATTCACGGCGAAGCGGACCAAAAAATGGTGATGCACGCACGCGAACAGCAATGAATTGAAGTGTGCGACATGCCTTTGGCGGCAAGAGAGCGCTGACAGAGCCAGCGGAAGAGAAGCTACCAGACTCGCGTCAGATCAACACGCACATCCGGCGCACCGCCGAAGGTGATTGCGTCGGCGCAGGTTTGTGGTTTCTGGTAGGCACCATCGACGAGCGTGTACTCTTGAATGACCTTCTCGTCCGGATCAACGATCCAGTACTCGGGAACGCCGTTGTCTTCGTAGAGATGCATCTTAAGCCCAAGATCATTATTTGACGTCGAAGGCGACAGGATTTCCACCATCAAATCGGGCACGCCATTGATCTTTGTACGCGTGATGATGGAGTTATCTTTCAAAACCACCACTACGTCCGGTTGCACAACATCCCGCTCACTGAACTGCACATCAATCGGAGCATTGATAACCTGACCAAGCCCCGAAAGTTCCAGTGCTGAATACAATTGGAATTGAATGTGTCGTGACAATGCCTGATGGTACGGTATTGGTGCCGGATTCATGTAGTGTGTCCCGTGAATGATCTCATGACGATTTCCGTCATCGGGAATCCGTGCGTAATCGTCGTACGTGAGACTGCCAGTCGGCGGTGATTCGGTTTCACGGGATATTGACATGGGATTGTGCTCCGAAGATCTCAGATGTCGCTCGCTACAGCAGTTCCTGGTGACTCGTAGTTACAGGATCGTCCCTTGAGTTTTTCCAGGGACCGCTGTCACGAGCTCGTAGCGTTAGCGACAACAATTAACCTGCTGAAATGATACCTAAATCAATCAACGAGTTGACGACTTTCTATGACGATTAGTTGCCCGCGGGCACTTCAGCTGTCCCCCTGTCAAAAATCCCGGCAAACGGCTGATAATTGTGATACGGAACGGCGTGCTCTTTCCAGCGCTGAACTCGCTGGTCGTAGATGGCTCGCATCTTCTGAAGAGCTTCATGATCTGCATCGCGATCGACCACATTCATGTTCTCCAGGGGATCAATCGACAAATGATACAACTCCTCTGTTGGTTCGAAGTCGCCTTCCGCATATGGCCAGTAGATGTATTTCCATTCCTGAGTCACAACGGCAAGGCTGTGAACTTTGTCTGGGCCCCAAACATTGATCAATGGCAGTGATTCATGAATGGCCGCATTTGGATCATCGTAAAGTGCTAACAGACTCTTGCCGTCGACGTTGCCCGGCACGTCAACTCCGGCCAACTCCAGAATGGTTGGGTTGAAGTCAACATTCCCGGTCAGCGCTTTGCAGCGAAGCTTCTTTCCGCTGTTCCCATGTCGTGGATCGAACATGATCAGCGGCACTCGCGATGACTCTTCATACGGCAGAACTTTACTGCCATAGCCATGAGAACCATTCAGGAACCCGTTGTCAGATGTGTAGATGATGACCGTATTGTCAGCCACGCCAGCTTCATCGACAGCGTCACGGATCATTCCGGCCGCGTAGTCGATGGCGTAGATCTGTTGAAAGTACTTCGCCATCACTTCGTCGTATTTGTCGCTGTAATTCCAACTGTGAAACCGTTCGAACTGCCGCCCTTGACGACTCTGCCTGCTGAAGTGTTCACCGAATTCTCGACCGTAGTTGCCCGGCTTCGAAAACACCATCCCCTTGTAGATGTCGTCGAACATCGGATCCGGATCAACCGGGTGATGCGGTGCCTTGAAGCTGATTGACAGGCAGAACGGCTTTTTCAACTTTGCCGATTCGGTCACAAATTCGCGGCCGAAAGCTCCGTAGGATTGCGTCGAATGCGGGAACTCCTTTGCGTATTTCGCCATCGACTTGTTCTTTTTCGTGACATAGGAAGTCTGGCCGGGACTGACTCCCCAAGCGTCAAAATCCTGCTCCGGCAATGTGCCTTTCTTTTTTTTTCATCGGTCACTTCAATGCCCAGCTTGCCGGCAAATGCCGTACGATAGCCAGCCTCACGCAGCAGCATCGGATAGGACCTCAGCCAGTGCTCTCGCAGCAAGTCGCCGTGTTCGAAATTGCAGCCCGTTTTGTATTCGAACATTCCAGTCAGCACGTTCGCTCGGCTGGCCATGCAGATCGCAGTCGTGTCATAGTGATTGTCGAATACGATTCCGTCGTCCGCCAGTTTGTCCAGGTTGGGAGTTTTGGCACCCGGAGTGCCATAGCAGCCCATGGAATAAGTCGACTGGTCGTCGGACAACAGAAAGATGATGTTTGGACGAACGGCTGATTGTGCTGGCTGGACGCAAACACACAGAATAAACAGGACGGAAACACACCGGAGGAAATTTGGCATGGAAGATTCGCTTTGGGAACGCGGAACGCGATTTGAAATTCAAAATCTGAAATACCGGGACATTATTTTTTCATAACCTTCTGCAACGGAACGTTGCCTCCTTCACCGTACAGTGGTGAATCTGAGCCGCGGCTACCCGGAAGCGGTTCGACGTTCTTATTCGGAAGCCAGCGGCGAAGTTTGGAGATCAGCTCGGTGTGCTCAGCCGCCGTCGCCAGATTGTGCCATTCCTGCGGATCGTTGCGATGGTCGTACAGCTCTTCGGATCCGTCGCTGTAGCGAATGTATCGCCAATGATCCGTGCGCAGGGTGTGATTATTAGGACCAAACGTTGTCAGGGCAGGGCGGTCCCATTTTGTGGTTGGATCTCTCAGCAGGGGCGCCAGCGAGCGGCCTTCGAGGTCGCCTTTCACGGGCAGACCGCAGACCTCGTTGAGTGTTGGGAAGACGTCCAGCAAACCAACCGGGCGGGCACACTCTGAGGGAGTGATGCCTGGGCCGGCAAAAATCAACGGGACCCGTGTCGTTTCTTCCCACAACGTCCGTTTGGCCCAGCGAAGTTTTTCGCCAAGGTGAAAGCCGTGATCGCTCCACAGCACAATCATGGTGTTGTCGGATTCGCCGCTTTCCTCGAGGCCTTTCAGAACCATCCCGATAAGACTGTCGACAAAACTGTTGGCGGCAAGGTATGCCTGGACCGCATGTTTCCATTCGTTGTGTTCTACCATCCAGGAATGCCGCGGCCCCGTCGGATTCAGCGTCAATTGCTGTGAATATTCGCTTAGGTCACTTCGATCTGAGGCCAACGTGGCAGGCAACAGCACGGTGTCCAGCGGATACAAGTCGAACCACTTCTTCGATGCGTAGATCGGTACATGTGGCAGATGGAAACCAATCGCCAGAAAAAACGGTTGCTCCCGACTTGCCAGTTTCGGCAGTTCAGCGGCTGCCCATTCGGCTGTCAGATAGTCACGCTGTTCTTCATCAGGAATATCAACCTGTCCCCAATCCCACAGTGGATTTGATCCGGCGACGGTGAAACTGATCTTCGTGTCGCCACGGCGCCAGCCGCTACTGCGTTCGATGTGGTCGAACGATGCCTTGTCAGCTGTCTTGTGAAAAACCTTGCCACGTGTTGATGCATAGTATCCATGCTGACGAAAGTACTGAAACAGCGTCACTTCGTTTTTGGTGCCGTCAACGTCTCGAAAGTCCGGCGACAGAAAGTACATCCCGGTCGTCGACGGCAACTTTCCCAGCAATATGCTGACTCGCGAACAGTTGCAAATCGGAGCCTGGCAGTGAGCATTCGTGAAATTTACGCCTCGAGCGGCCAGGCCATCAATGTGCGGCGTCTTTGCCTGCGGATGTCCGCCCAGGCAGCCGACCCAGTCGTTCAGATCGTCGATACTGATGAACAGCACGTTCGGGCGATCCGCTGCAGACGCAAACGTCGTCCAGAAAACCATCGAAACGAAAATTGAGCACCTGAAAAACATTGAGTGGTCCACTGAGATAATTGAAAAATGGCACACGACTGGAACACAGCAGGCGTTCATAGTATAGAATCAGGAGTGCATTCTACAGCGTTGTCCGGTGTCTGGTCCGAGTCATGAATGTTCCAATAGATTTTTCTCAACGACCTGCGTCAGCGCAATGGGAACCGCTGCCGATCGCAAGGATTCCCGGAATGTGCCTGTGGGCATGGTATCGCCCTGCGAATGTTCCTAACGGTTTCACGGTCAGCATTCCTGCGGAAGTTTCTGCCGCGTGCCCAACGGGATTTCCGTTTTCTATGGCCGATCTGTTGATGGCGGGCAGAATCACGTTGAACCAGCTGCATTCCGTTTCAGTCTTTGGAGGCATCTGGCAACCGGCAAACACATTCGGCCCGTTCCTGAATCTGGCAGTTCCGGCGATCGTCCCCGGTAGCCTTCCGGAACTTTCCATTGCCGTGCTGGAGTATCCGGCCGAGGCACCAGCATCTGCGCCCCAGTTTTTCGGTCTGCCTGCGGACAATTCAGACGTCGCACAGATGGAATTGACGCTCGGCGATGACGATGGCTCAACGGCATCGATGTATCGTCGGATCGATGCTTCCTGGAAAGCGACGATTCAAATGGAACGTCAGATGACGGGCCTGCGAGCGAAGCTGGCATCAATGGTAGCCACGCTGGGAAAGCTTGATCGAGAATTGTCTCCCGAAGAACGCCTGGCGTCAGACCGTGAAGACCGTGACGCATGGCAGGATGCCAGACGATGGCTGCGGGATCTGACAACAAAGTGCCATCGAGAGCTGAAGTCTTTCGATATCGGAGCCACCAGCGGCGCCGGAAAACGGAGCTGGATGGAGCAAATCTACCAATCGGTGATTGAACCTCGAACACCCACGGACGAGCTGGAATCATATAGTCGGGAATTCGAAACGTACCGCAAGAATATGGTGACGCTGCAAATCGCGATGAACACTGCATTGCAGGGAGCCGGCATGAACGGAACGCAAAGAGCTCAGCGTGTCCTGAGCGCGATTGGTCGAAAGGTTCGCGCCAAACGTTCGAAGAAGTGACATGAAATCGTTCACTTTATCCGGACGATTGTGCCCGCTGAATCTGAAAAACGTAGCGAGGCGCCGGGTTTTGAGATATCGTTTGCGATGTCGGGCGATCAAACCAGGACAATTGACTTCAACAACAAATACACCGGATTATTGGCCGGATCGACCGGAATCGCGTCACAATTATGTGTTACCTGCTTACCGCCGTACTGACGATTGCACTCAGGCTGCCTGCCGCCCAGACCTTCGAAGCGAACGAGTGGAAACCTGTATTTACAGAGCCGTCTGGTATACAGATTGCTGCATCTACGGTTGCAATCCTGACGCACAGTTCAAGGGCCTTCGACTTGTCTGGTGAGACGCGGAATGCCGTCGTTAAGACAGTCGCCGCAATGAAGTCTGCTCAGCTTCCTGTGCTGTACCTGCACGACCGGTATAACCTTGGCAATCCGCCATGGATGTACCTGTACAGCGATTGGAATCCGACAGCTTACCTGTCATCTGACGTCGGAAATATCGACATCAATCTCTCACAGGTCCGGCACGTAATCTCGCTGGGCGGATACTTCGGACAATGTCAGCGCACGACGCTGACGGATGTTATTCGCTTGTGGCATCGAGACGGTTTGAATCACGACATGCGAATCACTCTGGTTGTCGATGGGGTGTTTACGGTTGGCCAGCACATCTACAGTGAAGATTCTTACAGCGAAAGAATTCGATTATTTCGCACGGACGAACTCCTGAAACGCCATCCCAGGGCCGTGTTGACCATTCACCAGATCGTTTCCAGAATCGAAAACGCTGATCAGGTTGCCGAGTTTCTTCAACGTCAACTGCCAGCAGTTCCAGCCGACGTCAACGTTGTGATGGACGTTTTTGGCAACGCAATTCCGCTGCAAATCATCAGCGCAGAAGCACCCGTTTTGACGTTTGCCTACCGATACTCAAACAACTTCCTGAGCTATGAAACACCGAAGGTTGACTGGGCGCAGCCGACGAAATTCTGGCGGCACAGAATCGTGATGAGCCGTCGCGTTGCCCCTGTTATTATCAGCACCCCTTCGTTCCCCAACGGGGCTTCCACAATTTCGACCGTTCCGACACGGGTCATTATTGAACCTTAATCAGCTCGACGATGAAGTGCAGGTCGGCGAATGGTGGGACAGCAGGCGGCGATCCCTGTGCACCGTACCCCAGTCGGGATGGCAACCACAGTTCGATCATGCCACCTTCACCAACCAGTTGCATGCCTTCTGTCCAGCCCCGAACAACACCATTCAGTGGAAACGAAATCGATTCGCCACGGTCGTAAGAACTATCAAAGACATTTCCATTGTCCAGCCAGCCGCGGTAGTGAACAGTGACCTCGTTTCTGGACGTCGGCTTTCGGCCTTTGGAATGTCGCAGGACTCGGTAACGCAGCCCTGTGGCTGTCGTTCTGAACTCAGAGGCTGCATCGCTGTCCATTCGACCGGTGCCGGTTTGTAGAGCGGGTTCATCAAGGAATGTTGTTTTCCCTGGCTCGGTAGCTGAAACGAGCGACACGTTCGAATCAGCACTGTCTGCTCGCACGCTAGAAGCGGC
This sequence comes from uncultured Planctomycetaceae bacterium, assembly GCA_937919915.1. Lineage (GTDB taxonomy): Bacteria > Planctomycetota > Planctomycetia > Planctomycetales > Planctomycetaceae > Fuerstiella. The sequence goes on along the minus strand of CALFOL010000089.1, from coordinate 7,834 downwards.
GTCAACATCCGGGTTGTCCTTAGCAGCCAAATTCGATCTCTTCATTGGATTGCTGCAGCCAGCAACAACTGCTAGGCAAAGAACAGCAACCGCTGTCATGCTCTTTGAGTAATTCATCATTCATCCTGAACTGTGAGGCATCATCGGCGAATCTTTCGCCAATCGTCGAATCGCCGAGGCAGACACATCCCGACGTAATCGCAAAATAGTAAGCAGAATCAAATCCGGCTGCTATGTGAGTCAAACATTTCAGTTTTGGGATCTGCGTCTGGATCGGCAAAATCTGCGACGGATGTTGAATTAAAGCCCAGAGAGATCTGCCAGCGAGCCATTCGTGGAACCTGCGTCCGGCTTGACGGCGATTCTTGCGACAATTGCCCCCGCGACGGCTCCCATCAGATGCCCGTCCCACGAAACATTTGTGCCAGCCGTCAGTGGGATCATACCTGTGATCAGCGTCCATCCGTACATGAAGCCGACAAAGACCGCGACCAGAATCGCTCCGATTCTGCCTTCTCGGAAGCCAGCGACAATCAGGAACGTGATCAGACCGTAGATCAAACCACTGACACCCACATGCAACGTACCGCCACGACCAAACATCCACAGTAACGCTCCGCCCAGCACCACAATCATCGCTACGATCCCGTAGCTGTTGGCTCGAGAACCCGCCAGCAGACTCAACAGTATGATCAACGGCACAGAGTTACCCAGCAGATGACCCCAACCGTCATGCAGGAAGGGCATCGTCACAATGCCAACCAGACCACCGACTTCACGAGACGCTAACCCGAACCTGTTGAAGGTTCCGGGGACAACAAGGTCCAGCAGAAACACGGCCCAGATCGCGGCCACGAACATTGCGACGCCGTGGAGTTCTTCAACAATTCGATGTTTCATGGTCTTGCTGGCTTGTACAGAGAATCAAGGAACTCAACGACGAACGCAGCTTCCTCGTTACCGGATCAAAAAACACCGTTCTCATGTCTTAATTCCGTGACTGGGGGCTTCCAGACGCTTCCAGCCACAGTCATTGAGGGGAGCTTCGTCTGGAAGCCCCGGTCACGCGTTAAGACATTTCTGCCCGCAGTCCCGAGCGATCTCCCACCGCGGCAGCATCCTGTTCGTTCAGTCGCGCGCCCATACTGCTGGCCAGTTCTGGCAGGCAACCATTGTACCACCGACTAAACGTTAAATCGCCGGCTGGGGCCCCGGACAATTTGATCGAATTTGTGAAGAAACCTACGTCGAGTTCGGCTGTGCAGTCGCTGCTGGAGATTTCGACGAGGATGTCGCTTCGCAGAAACCGTTGCTGGATAAGTGTCCAACCAGATTCCGTCTTGCGCAGTCGACATCTCGTCCGCGCCGGAAACGGACCCACATCGGCTGCCGGGAAGACGACCAGTTCCGGCTCCGTGACACCTTTCGGTGGCGCAAAGAATGACCATACCGCATCCAGCAACGCCGTCCGGAAGAACACTTCTCTGCGGTACACCCAGCTAAACACAAATGCTGCCGCAACGAACATGACAAGATTGATCACCGTTGCGATTACAGGGCTGTATCCGTAGATCGCCATCAACAGGGCGCAGACTGACTTATTGGCGATTTCGAACATCGCGTCGATGGTTGGAATCGGCGTGATCCAGATCAGAACTTCAAAGAAGAACTTCACCGTATTGATCACGAAGATGTTAACTGCGGCCGCAATCATCAGCAACGTGCTGGTTGTGGCAGAAACGATTCCCAGTTCAACCATCGATAGCTGGTCAACATCCGGCGCGTCTGCGCCGACCATCATCTTCAGTGCCAGCAGCGTCATAATTCCAGCCCAGGCTTCGATCTGATCGACGGCCTGAGCAAACGGTTTACTGACCTTCGTCAGCCGGGGGATCGACGTAATCAGCGTCAACACCAGAAACGTCCAAAAGATGGCAGGGTTGTGCAGTGGCGAATTGTCGCCCAGAAACGCATTGTCTGCAGAGACCCAGCTGCCACCATAAAGCGACATTGCAGACAGGCAAAGAATGCCAAAGAACGGCGAGAGTGCCACAGGTGCCAGCGGCCCCAACCAATCGGCAACGCCCAGCGTCTGACCGAACTGCTGATAGGCCGCGACATCCGCCGCAGAAAAGTCCTCCCCCTTGGTCTCCGGCTCCGGAAGTTCCTGCGCGAACGCCGTCGAGAACAGCACGGAAGACAACAGACACACAACAGCCGCTGCCACAATCTTCTTCAGAATCGGTTTGGGGGGTGAGAAAACAGGCATCAACGCGGTTCTTTCTTTTGACCGTCAGTGCGCCGTCACAATAACCGACGCCACCATAAGAATACTCAGTTCACTGCTTCCGGTGAAGTAACGACTGTGCGGGAAACATCTCCGGCGAGTGGCTTTAACTGCTGCCGTTGCAAAGTACGTAACAGAGAATCCGCATCTTGTCAGCTGAACATCAGGGCCCCCTGCTGGGCCGTTCCGTTTAAGTTGATCGATTGTTAGCCGAATTGCCCACCTGGCTCTGTCGCCACAACAACTCGTGCCAAACACTCCAACTGCCAGTATTTTCCCGGAAAAAAGCGTGTAACAAAGCGTCTGGAATTTCGCTTCTGGTGAGTAATAAAAGTCGAATTCACGATCCCCGCATTCAACCACTCGGAAATGGTGCTCTGATGAAAATCTCATTCAATCGCGTTTTTGTCAACTCGGCTCTGTGTGCGGCCACGCTTGTGAATCTCGCATCAGCCGCCAAAGCGGACGTCAAAGTCTATAACGAAACCCTGAAGTCCACGGCGTGGGTGCTGGCAAAGACTGGAGACACGACATCCAGCGGCACCGGAGTTCTGATCAATGCCGAAAAGAAACTGCTGGTCACCAACTTTCACGTTGTGGAAGACGCTCGTTCTGCAGTCATCTTCTTTCCGGAAATGAAGAACGGCCAGCCGATCGTTGACCGAAAACACTACCGCGACAACATCAAGACACTCGGGATTTCCGGGCGAGTTCTCACAGTCGATCACAAACGCGACCTCGCTCTGATCGAACTTGACCGCCTGCCAACCGGTGTGCAGGAAATCCCCCTGGCAGAATCCAGCGTGGGGCCTGGCGAAGACGTTCAGTCTATCGGCAACCCAGGATTATCGGACGCTCTGTGGGTGTATACATCAGGAACGGTACGCTCCGTCTACCAGAAGCAGTTCAGCACAGAAGTGGGCGAACACGACTTCATGGTTGTGGAAACTCAGTCACCGATAAATTCCGGCGACAGTGGCGGCCCGGTTGTGAACGACAAAGGGGCGCTGGTCGCGATCTCGCAGGCCATTTCGCCGAAAGCACGACTGGTCAGCTACAGCGTTGACGTCTCAGAAATCCGCACATTCCTGGCCTCTGACTGGAAACCTGCTCCACAGCCCGTCGCTGACGTTCTGAAGAAAGCGGCATTGAGATTCAGAAAAACGAAAGACGAAGACGGAGTTCTGGAAGTTTCGCTCGAGCAAAAGGATAAGGAGACGCAGAAAGTCTTCGTCAGCGACGACGTTGACGCCTACCAACAGGCAGACATTCGCAAAGTCTGGGCTCTGGCAGCAACGCTCAAAGAAGCTCCGGCACTGACGACTACAACCAGGCTGCTGCGAGAAAGTGCGGGAGCCAAAATGGGGGCCTGGAGCATCGAGAAATCAGGCAACGGCGACTACCTGTTGATCTACGTTTGCAAGGTCGACGCCACTTGCACACCGAAGACGCTGAAGAGCACGATGGAATACGTCGGCAAGCTGACATCTGAGGCAAAGAAGAGCCTGACACCGAAGAGCGACAAGGAAGATCCAGCCGATCTGCTGAGTGACTTGCTGAGCAAATAGTCGCTCGAACTTTCGAAAAAACCGGGCTCGTTCACGGGAATTTGTCATCCTGGCTGGTCAGTAAATCGTTCAAGGATTAAAGAATCGCGGTGCAGTCCAATTGAGACGTTGCCTCTCAGCTATTCGTAAAAACTACCAATCGAGCCTGTCAGCCGCACTGGTGGTCGCATCAAGGTGTTGAGTTGATTCAGCACCTGGGAATTGCTGCCGTAGTAAGAATGTCCCAAGCGGTCCGATGAACTAACGGCAGAGACGTGGACAGTTGTCACTCCTTCCAGATTCAGGTTGGCTCGCGATTCTCCGGCTCGAAACCGACCCCTATGCACCTTGCGAGAAGCCTGCAAAGCAAGGTCATAGTCTGACGCGTACAGTACGATCTTCCTGCTGACGTGACGAATGTTGCCGACGAACTGCGTGAACTCAACAGCATCCACATCCGGAGCCGCCAGAATCAAATTCGCCAACGGTGGGGTCGACGTTTTGGTCGCGTGCCACGATCCCCACGCAGGAAACCTCGTGGGAATTGCGTGTAATCCGTTCAGTACACCGGACGGATTCAAGTCATCGATCGCAGTGGAAGACGGCTGCAACAGTCTCGCCGCCGTTAGCGGGTCCAGTTCTGATCCGGTTGGACTGATGGATCCAGTCAGTGCATTCAAGGCTCGCAGAGCGACACGATTGCCCATGCTGTGAGCCAACAAGTGAATTCGCGTGTCTGCGTCCAGGTTCTGTCGCAAACCCACCAGCAATTCGGCGAGACTCCAGAAATGGCGTTCGGCAAGTTTCTCATCAGTCAGATAGGCTCGCGCCCGTCCTGTGGACTGCCAACTGAACGCGACAACAACGCCATGGAACGGCATGTCTTCAGAAACCTGGGCAGCTCGAGCAACGGCCTGGTTCAGCGATACATTGAAACCGTGCACGAACACGAAAACGTCTTTCTGATTCGATTCTTTTAGAACATCCCCCAATTCCGCGTGAAAGCTGATTTCCGTTTGTGTTCGCCATGGACACACGGTCACACGGTGCTCAGATTGTTCTTTCAACACACACGATCCGCGAGGACGTACGATCGGCAATTGCACATCAGCAAATCCGTATGTCGTTTCTGCAGTCGCGAACATCGCATCGATCGTCTGCTTAGCCAGCGTTCGAGTATCTGAACTCTCGCTGACTGCCGAAGTGTTGCCTTCCGACGTATGGTCGCGATTCGTCACCACAGCAACTTTCCATGTCAAACGTTCGCCCTCGACGCGATCACGCATCGGCGAAGTTGATTCAGAATTCGCGGTGACAGTATCTACAGCGACGGAATGGTCGTTGGATAGTGGATCAACCTCCGGAAACATCCAGTGTTGACCATAGTTCGCGGCCAGAGCAGCGACGGCCACCGTCAACGATGCCGCAATCGATTTTCCGTATCGAAAAATGCTGTTCATTATTAGACTTGTCCCTGCGTGCGATCCGCGGTCCATCAGAACGAATGTTGGGATCAATGCGTTAGCAATTTAGCAAAGCCGTCTGCTGACAAACCGATGATTTTCGGAACAATCGGCTGCCAGCGGTTCTTCCTCACCAGTTGATTTTTCAGAAGCGGCAGGATCTGCCGACCAAATCAACAAAGAGCCCACGTTTTTGTAGAGTGCAAAGCGGCAGTGCTGCCTACAATCCGGACATCGAGGGCTGTGTTTCTCATTCAACCTGAAGACCGCTGATGCTGGCAATCGAAACCCGCGAACTGACAAAAGGATATGGATCGCGGCGCGGCGTTGATCAAGTGACTTTGTCCGTGGGCGCTGGTGAGATCTTCGGTTTTTTGGGACCCAACGGAGCAGGGAAGTCTACCACGATTCGTCTGTTGCTGGGCTTCCTGAAAGCGTCATCCGGGAAGGCCGAGATATTCGGTCAGGATTGCTGGACCGATACAGCAACCATCAAGCACGATGTCGGCTATGTTGCCGGAGATGTCCGGCTGTATCCGTGGCTAACAGCGCGGAGAGCCTTTCAGATTGTCAGCGAAATTCGCGGCCAGAACATACAACCAAATGGGCTGCAGTTGGCAGAACGATTTCAATTAGAACCGGATCTGCCGGTCAGAAAGATGTCGCGAGGAAACCGACAGAAAGTTGCGTTGGTACTGGCACTGGCTCATCGACCACGGCTGGTCATTCTGGATGAACCGACGTCCGGACTGGATCCACTGATGCAGGACACACTCGCAGACTGTTTGCGAGAACTCGCTGATGACGGACACACCGTTTTCTTTTCCAGTCACACATTGAACGAAGTCGAATCACTGTGCGATCGCGTTGCGGTTGTCAAAGGTGGTCGAATCGTGGCGGACGAAATTTTGGCAACGATGAAATCTCGAGCTCCTCGCGCAGTGACAATTACGTTTGCTGCAGAAGAAATCGCTGCATCTGTTGAGGTCCCGGAATTCGCCACGTTGCTGCGACGATTGGGGAATGATATCCAACTGCAGCTAACGGGCTCCGCGGCCGATCTGACTCGCTGGGCCTCCGCTTTGCCGATCACTGATATCAGCATTGGACAGCCAAACCTCGAAACGCTGTTCCGCGAATTCTACGAAACGACGGTGCAGTTGGTGGAGCAGCAACCATGAAGGGACTGCTACGAAAGATTTACCTGGAAATTCACTGGCCGGTGCTGTACTTCAGTCTTGGCCTGGCCACCATCATGTGGTTGCTGACGGCACTGCTGCCCAAGGTATTGGGCGACGTGCATCGCGTGTTCGACAAGATTCCATTCGTCAAACCGTTAATCACTGCGTTGCTGGGAATGGATCCTGGCGACGAATTCTCAGCTGAAATGATGCAGGCATTTCTATGGGTGCATCCAACCGTTCTGTCGCTGACATGGGCTCAGGCGCTGATGTACTGCACACGCATGCCGGCTGCGGAAATCGATCGCGGCAGTGTCGACTTTCTGCTGGGGTTGCCGGTTTCTCGCTGGAAACTGTACGTCAGCGAAGCAATCGGCTGCGTTTTGTCGGGGGCCGTGATTCTGTTGGTCGGTCTCACTGGCCATTTAATGGCCGCGTCATCACTGCAGCCTGATATGCGTCCTGGCTGGTTTGCTTTGTTCGGAATTTTGTCAAATCTAATGGCCATGTATCTGGCAGTTTGCGGGCTGACGTTTCTGATCTCGGCGAACAGCGATCGCCGCGGCCGCGCGATCGGCATCATGTTCGCGATTCTGCTGGCATCGTTTCTGCTGAACTTCCTGGCGCAATTCTGGGACCCGGCGAAGGCTGTTTCGTTTCTCAGCATCATGGAATATTATCGGCCAGCAGTGGTAATCAAGTCCGGCAGTTTTCCATGGCAGGACGTCGCGGTGTTAGCAGTAATCACCGTGGTGACATGGACAACCGGCGGCGTCATCTTCAAAATGCGAAGCATCTGCACGGTATAGCTTGGCAGCAGCCGCAATATTCGTCACGGTGCTGGAAGCGACGTGATTTGTTCTTCGGTAAGATTAAGGTGTTGGACAGATTCGGACGGGAAATACGCCTCTTTTAAAGATGCACCATAAAAGTCCGCGCCGTGCAGTGCGGCACCAGTGAAATCGCTGCCATCAAATGTAGATTGTGACATGGACGCAAACCGTAGATTTGCACCAGTGAAATTTGATTGCCTTAGATGTGCGGCTGCGAGGTGGCCACGGTAGAGGTCAGCGTCAGAGAAGTCCACTTCCTGGCCGACGGCGAGAAAGAAGTCGGTAAGTGTCAAGACAGCGTTAGAAAAGTTTGTGCCCGTAAGAGAGGCTCGCTGAAAACAAGCGCCTGCCAGATAAGCCCCACTAAAATCCGCGTAATCCAGTGCGACGTGTGAGAAATCGAATCCAGTTGGCGAGGGCAATCCTTTAAGACTTATCCCACGCAAGTCTGCGCAGCACTTAATTTCACTAGCGAGCGGAAATCCGGCGAGCAGTTCCCACCAATTTCCACCGTTCAGCATGG
>CALFOL010000088.1 GCA_937919915.1 uncultured Planctomycetaceae bacterium | reverse complement strand
GGGGCGGGCCATCGAAGCTTCCTTGCTTGCTTGAGGTATCGGACTGTTCCATTACATCCTAACCTTTTCTCTATCGTAAAGTTATCGTAATCTATTTATGGGCTCCTGATTAGCTTCTTTCCGGGCGTAACGCAAATCGGGGTGACTTGTGGCGAGCAACCTGGAATGCTCAGGATGACAGCTGGACGCATCCCGTTGCTCTGGGTCCCGGCGTCAACTCTGACGGCACACAACAAGATCCGGCTATATCACCTGATGGGCTTGAACTGATTTACTGGTCAAGTGGAAACATACAAGGCCGTCCCGGTGAGGCATGGCGCAGTCGTCGTTCGTCTCTCACGGATAGTTTTTCTGATCCCGTTCGCGTGCGGGATACGCATCCATCCTTGAATCTGCTTTCCCTGCACACTCTGGAGTTCTACAGCAGCGACGGGCTTGGCGCCGTCTTTATAACCGTGGATCAAAGGACGTTGATTGCTTGTTTTCGCCCAACCACGCAATCCGCGTGGAGGCAGCCAACTCGTTCGGAAGCTTTACTTCCATTCGGTTCAAGCTACTCACCGGCCGCAGGCCTGATCGTCATTGAAAGGAATCGTAATAGTCTGTGGCAAATGCATCTTCAAAAGTCTTCCACTACGCTGAAGGTTGAAGAAAATACTTTAGGTTCTCCCATGACTACTGATACGGTGACCGAGTCCACCGACAGTCCCGTAGGCACACAGGCTGCCGAAGGGGAGACAGAACTCGATCTGCTGTCAGTTGTTAACGTTGCGGAAGGGACGATCCCGGGCCAGTGGAGTCTGGTTGACGGAAGTCTCACCTCGCAGATTGTGCCCAATGCCTCTTTGGAAACATCCTAAACCATGTTCGGAAAAGCCTGATACCGTTTGACGACATAGTCAAAATAGCGAGTGTCGGCTTCCGAATTCGCCTCCGGCCAGTTCACTCGCTTGTTCCAAACGTAGATCATCAAGTGAGCGGCGATTCCTCTGTGATCAAGGTATTCGATGACTCGGTCGAGCCGTTTGAAGTACTCGATATTCAGCTGCGAATGATCGGGAGCGTCGTTGTTGCCAGTGAACGGAAACACATCCGGACTCCCATATTCGTACTTTGCGAGCAACCGGTCGTCTTTCTTCCACGTCACGTCAGAGGCAAACAACCATTGCCGTTGTAAAAACCAGCAGAATTAAGACGTTTTCCCGCTGCGTTCCCGAACACTGCAGAGAATTCCACATCGACTGGTTGTGTCGCGGGTTGTTCTACTCTGAAGCCGATGTCCAACGACATCCCACTGCCTTGCGTTGACAGTCTGACCGCCACCGTGCGCAACGGTTTCTGTCGCCATCAGGTGTTCAACAAACGATGCCGTAAAGAAAACAACGAGCGAGAGGATAAATCTGTTCACTGTGACTAGTGCGTCATTCTTATTAACAAAAAGTTTCCTCAACCACGAAATACACGAACAGGAACAAACAGATTAAACAGCTGCTTTCCGTAGGCCGTTCGTGCCTTTCGTGGTTAAATCATGCGATTCGAAAACTGTCGGTGCCCGAGTTTTCATCGGCAACCTACTCATGAAGATATTCACGAAACGCCGTGAGCAATCGGCTTTCGAAACGGTACGGATTCCACACCACCGCGATTGTTCGCATCGGCTTCGGATTTTCCAGAGAACGATAGACTCGCCGATCGCTTTGGTCTCGTTCGCGGGCCATGGCGGGTATCATCGAAACCCCGTGCGATAACGACACCAGTTCCTGCACCATCGTCAATTGGCTTGTGCGTTCCACGGCCACGGGCTGGAACGATCGCTGTCGGCAAAGTGAAACGATGTTGTCTGAAAGGCAATGTGCTTCGTCCAGCAATACAAAAGGAAACGGTTCCACATCAACCAGGCGAATTTTGGGCTTGTTGACCAGTTCATGATCCGGTGGCAAGACAAGGAATAACTCTTCCTTGAACAGTTCTTCAACTTCCAGATACTTCACGGGAACGGGCAACGCCACGATCGCCATATCGATTTCGCCCTGCGTGCAACTTTTCAGCAGCACGTCCGTTGTGTTTTCCTGCACGATGAGCGTTGCCTTGGGGTGCGCGGCCGAGAACCTCCGAAGAATCTCGGGCAGAAAGTACGGAGCGATCGTCGGGATCGCGCCCACTCGTACGCGACCGCTGACGCCGTCGTCGGTGATTTCCGCCTTTGTGTCTTCAAGAATCGACAGCACCTGTTGAGCTCGTGCCTGTAGCAACGTGCCGGCGTCCGTAAGCGAGACGGACCGTGTTTTTCGTTCGAAGACCGGCTGCCCGAGCTCTTCTTCCAGTTTTTGAATCGAGCGGCTGAGCGCCGGCTGAGAAATCATCAGGTCTTCGGCCGCCCGCGTGAAGTTGCCTTTCCGGGCAACCTGCAGGAAATAACGCAGTTGATCAAGTTCCATGAAAGCACCACCAAGTCTACCGATGCACTGTATGCATGACACATATTAGATGAATGCATTGGATGTATCGACCACTTACCGCGATATTTCTCCTGTAACGGCTGGCCAGCCTGTGTTTTTCAAATATCGCACGTCGAAAGCAAACCTCAGGAGATACTATGATCAGTCGCAGCTCGAAATCCATGAGGCCCGAGGCTAGTAGCGCCTACGGCTTACAAGTTGTCCGTCTGGCAACGAACGTCGCGGTGCTGTGCATCGCCACGTCTGTGTTCGCCCAACCCACAAAACCAATCGAAGGAAAGAAGATGGCCGATATTACACAATGCCCCGTGGTCGGCGGCGCCCACAGAGCCACCTCGGAAAGAACCACGGCGGCTGGCGGTGGTTCAAATGCTGACTGGTGGCCGAATCAGTTAAATCTGCGGATCCTGCATCAGAACTCCAGCCTCGGCAATCCCATGGGTGACGGCTTCGACTACGCCGACGAGTTCAAGAAGCTTGATCTGGCCGCGCTGAAGAAAGATATCAATGAGCTGATGACAACGTCACAGGACTGGTGGCCGGCCGACTACGGACATTACGGTCCATTCTTCATTCGTATGGCCTGGCACAGTGCCGGCACGTATCGCGTTGCGGACGGCCGCGGCGGCGCGAGCTACGGGACTCAACGTTTCGCGCCACTGAACAGCTGGCCGGACAACGCCAACCTTGACAAAGCACGTCGACTGTTGTGGCCGATCAAGCAGAAGTACGGCCACAAAATATCATGGGCCGACCTGATGGTCCTGGCCGGCAACTGCGCATTGGAATCAATGGGGCTTCAGACATTTGGTTTCGCGGGAGGCCGTGCTGATGTTTGGGAACCGCAGGAAGATATTTTCTGGGGACCAGAGAGCGAATGGTTGGGCGACAAACGTTACTCCGGAGACAGAGAACTGCAGAACCCTTTGGCTGCCGTGCAGATGGGGCTGATCTACGTCAATCCGGAAGGTCCGAACGCCGAGCCGGATCCACTGGCTTCCGCACGAGACATCCGAGAAACATTCGTCCGCATGGCAATGAATGATGAAGAAACGGTAGCGTTGATTGCGGGCGGACACACATTCGGTAAAGCTCACGGTGCCGCTAGTCCGGAAGGCAACGTTGGACCTGAACCAGAAGGCGCGAGTATTGAAGAACAGGGCCTTGGCTGGAAGAACGAATTCGGCAAGGGTAACGGTGCCGACACAATCACCAGCGGTCTGGAAGGTGCGTGGACGTCAACTCCAACTGCATGGTCGAACGGCTACTTCGATCATCTGTTCAACTATGAATGGAAGCTGAATAAGAGCCCAGCCGGTGCGTGGCAGTGGACTCCTACCGATGCAGCGGCACAGGGAACCGTGCCGGATGCACACGATGCTTCGAAGTCGCACGCTCCGATGATGTTCACGACAGACATGGCTCTGCGAATGGACCCAATCTACGGGAAGATTTCGAAACGCTTCCACGAGAATCCGGATCAATTCGCAACCGCGTTTGCCAAAGCCTGGTACAAGCTGACACACCGCGACATGGGACCGATCTCACGATGTCTCGGCCCGGAAGTTCCCGAGCCGCAATTGTGGCAGGACCCTGTTCCCGCTGTTAATCATGTCTTGATCACGGATCAGGACATCGCTGCTTTGAAGGGCCGGATCCTCGCATCGGGACTTTCGATTCCACAACTGGTTTCGACTGCGTGGGCATCGGCGTCGACGTACCGCGGTACGGACAAACGTGGTGGAGCCAACGGAGGTCGTATTCGCCTGGCACCGCAGAAGGATTGGGAAGCGAACAACCCGGCGCAGTTGGCGAAGGTTCTGCGAACACTGGAAACCATCCAGCAGGATTTCAACAGCTCGCAATCCGCCGGCAAGAAAGTATCGATGGCCGATCTGGTCGTGTTGGGCGGCTGTGCAGCCGTTGAAGCCGCAGCAAAGAAAGGCGGACATGAAATTGAGGTCCCGTTCTCGCCGGGCCGAACCGACGCGACTCAGGAAATGACTGACGTGGAATCCATGGCCGTGCTGGAACCAACCACTGACGGCTTCCGCAACTACTTTGGCCACACGCACGACAGACCGGCGGAAGAGTTGCTGATCGATCGAGCCCAAAAGCTGACGCTGACGGCTCCGGAACTGACGGTGCTGGTCGGTGGCATGCGGGTCCTTAACACCAATACGTCATTCCCGCAGCTCGGTGTTCTCACAAAGCGACCCGAAGCACTGACGAACGATTTCTTCGTGAACCTGCTGGACATGAGTACTCAGTGGCAGAAGTCCGCGATGTGTACTCACTTCTTCGAAGGCCGCGACAGCAAAACGGGCGAAGTGAAGTGGACGGGGAGTTCCGTGGATTTGGTATTCGGTTCCAACTCGCAACTGCGAGCCCTCGCCGAAGTCTACGCCAGTGAAGAATCGCAGCAGAAGTTCGTCAACGACTTCGTTGCGGCCTGGACCAAAGTGATGAACCTCGATCGGTTCGATCTTCAGTAGTTTACGAAGTGAAGCAGTCTGGAATCTGCCGTGGCCGCTGTCGCGGTGCGACGACAATTGATAGCCTTGGACTTTACAGCGTATTACACTGACTCGACAACTGCATCGAAACCAGCTTCGCCAGGTCATGAGCA
>CALFOL010000087.1 GCA_937919915.1 uncultured Planctomycetaceae bacterium | reverse complement strand
CAGGTAAGGATGATCCGAAGACTATTATGTGCGAAAACATATAAGCGACTGCTTAGATCACACACAATCACTTGTCGTTCGACGCCCGCCAGCGTGGGCGGAGTGCTGACAGTTCAGAGTCAGCCCGCCTTCGATGATTTTCCAATCAACCTGGGAGGCCACTGGACGTGGCATGCTTTTTTCTACCCATTACTGCTCGCTTCGCCAGCACGTTGCACCGGCCGAGATAGAGACACACCTTGTAGAAACCCGTAGACGAACTTCAGCCGGGCTACGCGACGACGCTGGCTCAACTTCATCGCCGACGGCATGCGAGCAAACACGAAAGACTGAACGCTCGATTTCACGAACGCTCAAAGCCCGTCACTGCTCAATAAGACCAACCCGTGCGAATCATCGCTGTTGTGTTCTGCGTATACGACCCGTTTGCGGCAAGTCCATAGTCGATATTGCGATCGAACACCCAGCCCGCTTCTGTGAACCACGAAGACAAGCCGCCGTCCATACGAAAACCGAACATCAACCGGTAGTCTTCCAGTTCGACCTGATCGGATCCTCCGCCAGCCGTTCGGACGTCGTACGCTTCGACATGATATTCCGCTCGCATGTAAGCCCACTTCGATCCCAAAGCTTCATTACCCAGAAACAGACTGACCGTCGATTCCGGATACATGATTCGCCATTCCCAAAAATCATCTCGATACACAAGACCTGCATAAGGAATAATTCGGTCGTCCACGCGATCCCAATACGCCGCACCTAACACCAAATCCCAGTACTGGTTCATCTGGAAGATAAACAACGCGCGACCATCCAACTGAAACGCTGCCGCCCCCAAACTTCCATCGAAGTCCGTATTGATCGAAGGTGTCACACCCAGCTTCATACTGATCGGCCCTGTCTTTGGCGTTGCCAGTTCAAAGTCCCAGCCAAAGCGAAACGCTTTACCAGGTAAACCAGGTCCGCCCCGTGGTCCGCTCCAGTTTCGCAAGCGAAACTCATTCGTCCACGTCAACAACCAGCCAGGAATAAACGGAGTCGTGTAGGCAAGATCGTAATTGACGCCAAACTGCGACGAGTTACCTCCACCAGCCCCGGCCGTTGCACTGCCCCACAACCACTCAACTTCTAAGCTGTTCTGCCAACCCTGACGATAAGGCGAAGGACCGTTCGCTCCGTAAGTGCTGAAACCGCCAGCAGGAATGTCGTACGGATTCGGACTGACACCATACCCACCGCCGTACGGCGCATAAGGTTGTTGTGCGCCCCCTGCAGCAAACGGGTCCGGCAGGATCGGCGGTGAGAACGCGTTCCACGTCGACGGATTCTGCTGCGGCTGACCCACAGGGGAATCATAGTACTGACCGCTCACGGTTTGCGGACCATCATCATAGATTGGAACCTGCGGCGTATTCCCCAAAATCCCGCCGGCTGGTATCACCATCGACGGCTGTGCAAACGTGCTACCCGCCGGTGGTATCCCCATCGCAGGAGAAGAATACATTGGCGGCTGAATCGGCATCTGCATGCCGGGAGGCAGCGGAACATCATCCGATTGAGCTCGAAATATGACGTCGACATCTTTCGTGAAAGGAAAAATTGAAGACGGATTCGCTGCGGCACGAGTAAACAACCCTGCAGAAGCTGACGAAGTCGCCAGAGTTGCAATGCACGCAGCCAGACATAGGTGAAGTGGTTTCACTTGGACACCATGTTGTAAAGTCAGAAAGGACCCGGAGTCATCAAAAACATGACCTCGGTGAAGGCGCAGAGTTGTGGTGAGCCCACGATCTACGGAAGGAATCGATGGTCGTGCGGTAACACGGCCAAAGAACTTGAGTAGAGTCTTTCAAATGCACCGTTTACGTCAACATCAACTAGCCACCGCTTAACGCCCCAAGTTTACAAACACCCCCTAAACCGCCGAAAGTAATTGTAATTCGGCAAATTCTGCCGCCCGGGAGTGGCCGTTTCTGAGCAAACAGGGACTGTAAGGAGATAAGACGCGGACCAGCACGCCTGAGCCCAGCGCAGGTAACAACTCCGCGTGCATGAAATCCAGAATCGGTTCGAACGCTGAAAAATGCTTATTCCAGATAGACCAGTCCCACAGCAGACCATCCGAAATCGGACGAACATGCAGGCAATGAAGGGGTTTCGGTGTCAATCAGCACGAGCTCTGTGTTACCCACGACGAATCCGAGCGGAGGCCGTGATGGAGATCGTTGTATTACCTTCTTCTCTTGTCTGGTTCGGCACAGTCTGGACGGGCAGTGTCACTTCGCGG
>CALFOL010000086.1 GCA_937919915.1 uncultured Planctomycetaceae bacterium | reverse complement strand
CGGCTTGTGGCCGCAACTGTCCGCAACCTGAGCAAAGTGCTGGACTCTGGCTGCACTTGCCGGACATCAACGAGCACGACCTGGCACGATCATCAACGCCCGGCTATGGCTGGCAGTGCGAGTAAAGTCGGCGATTGAGGCACTGTCAGATCCGTCAAATGAGTAAAGGCCCCCAATGCTGGTGGCCGTAATACGCAAGGCCCCCGCCCGTGAGAAATTATTCCGTTTGAAATCGATGGTGCCGGACTAAATCAACTGCTTCCGAAATGGTCGGGGCGATGGGTTGGTCAGCCCGTTCCGTGGCTTCAGCAACTCGAATACGCCCGAACCGGTCGCAGGCATCCAACTCACTCTTGCCGCGGCCGGTGCTTGCAATTTCCCGGGACCTGGTGTTTCGGGTAACGTCTTCGCCGATTGGGAAACGCACTACCACACCAGTGATCCACGTTTCATGACGAGGATTATCGGCTCGGACGTGAATTCCGGGCCGCAATCGATATCATCCGAGTCCAATCGTTCTCACAGCACTTCATCAGCAATCATTGTTCTATGCGCACCGCTCACATCATTACTCGGCTGATTATCGGAGGTGCTCAGGAAAACACGCTATTCAATGTTGATGATCAGCATCACATTCACGGTGATGAAGTGTGTCTGATTACCGGTCCTGGCATTGGACCAGAAGGTAGTTTAGAGAAGCGAGCTCGGGATCGCGGGCTCGATTTACAGGTGGTGCCGGAAATGGGCCGCAGCCTCCATCCGTGGCGGGATATGCAATGCTATTTCGCGCTGAAACGAGCGTTGAAACAATACAAGCCCGACATCGTGCACACACACAGTTCCAAAGCCGGCATTCTGGGACGCAGGGCTGCCTATGCTCTGGGGATACCCTGTGTTCATGGAATCCATGGAGCGTCGTTTCACTTCGGTCAACATCCGGTGCTGTTTCGTGCTTACAGGACGGCGGAACGGATCGCCAATTCCTGGTGTCAGCACTTCATCACTGTTTGTGATGCCATGTCAAAGCTCTATTTGGAAGCAGGCATTGGGACGCCTGACAAATTTACGACCGTCTTCAGCGGAATGGAGGTCGACGACTTCCTGAATCCGTCGCGATCTCGTGCTGTAGTACGTCAGTCGCTGGGGATAGAAGATTCCCATATTGTCGTCGGCAAGATCGCCCGCCTGTTCAACCTCAAGGGACACGAGTATCTCATCGAAGCGGCTCCGAAAATTGCGGCAGCCGTTCCCAATGTGCGTTTTCTGCTGGTTGGCGATGGCAATCTCATGCAGCAATGCCAGCAGCGTATCGCAGAACTCGGGCTGACTGAGAAATTCATTTTTGCGGGTTTGGTGCCTCCGGAACAAGTCGCCGAGTTCATCGGCGCCATGGACATCGTGGTCCATACGAGCGTCTGGGAAGGGCTTGCTCGAGTTCTGCCGCAGGCCTTGATCAGTGGTAAGCCGATCGTTAGCTACGACATCGATGGCGCTCCGGAGGTCTGCATCAATGACGAGACCGGGTTCCTGGTGCCGGCGCGCTCGATCAACGAATTGGCGGAAGCGATCGCAACGCTGGCGCACGACGCCAGCTTACGTGAACAGTTCGGACAAACCGGACAAGAACGCTTCACTCCCCAGTTTCGGCATGAATTCATGACCGAACGAGTTCGTGAGGTGTACACGAGGGTTCTCGCGAATCACTGACCCGGCAGCGCGTTGCATTCGTTTGAAAGCCCCGCCTCTGCCGAAGTCCGTCATCGTCCACCGCCGAATTCGATCGGGGTCTTAAGACAGCCATCCTCGGCCCGGTCTCAATCGCGAGCTAAGAGTCAGGCACTTGAGACGGCGCGGCTATGCCTTAAAGATTCGGTCCCGCCCGACAGTCACGTACTTCGTCGCATTGCGGGTATCCAGGACCATCACTGCATGTTCGACAATGAAGTCATGGTCGTAGGCGGAATGGTCAGTCGCAATCAGCACACAGTCCTGCGAAGCCAGAAACTCAGATGTCAGTTCCGTACTGCTCATGGCAGGCACGTCGTGGTGCCGCATTTTTGGCAACGTGGGAATGTGAGGGTCGTTGTACGTTACTTCTGCTCCACGCTCCAGAAGCAGTTCCAGCAATTCGAACGAAGGGCTTTCGCGCGGATCATCGACGTCTTTCTTGTAGGCCATTCCCAGCAAACAGATCTTTGTCCCGCGAATTGGATTTTCAGCCTGGTTCAGAAACTCGGCCAACTGAGAGATCACGTAGCGAGGCATGAGCGAATTCACTTCTCCCGCCAGCTCGATAAATCGCGTGCTCATACCATAGCGCCGGGCCAGCCAGGACAGGTAGAACGGATCGATCGGAATGCAGTGCCCTCCCAGTCCCGGACCAGGATAGAACGCCTGAAAACCAAACGGCTTCGTCTTCGCAGCGTCAACGACCTCCCAGATGTCGATGCCCATACGATCGAACAGAGTCTTCAGTTCGTTGACGAGTGCGATGTTGACGGCACGGTACGTGTTCTCAAGAATCTTGCACGCTTCCGCGATCTCTGCGCTGGCAACCGGGATCACCTGGACAATCGCCTGAGAATACAGTTTCACCGCAAGTTCGCAGCTGGTGCTGTCATAGCCACCGACAACCTTGGGAATGCCAGCAGCAGTGAAGTCGGGATTTCCGGGATCTTCACGTTCCGGGCTGTAGGCGAAAAAGTGTTCTTCACCACAGATTAGGCCGCCACGATTCTGCTCAAGGATCGGCACCATCACGTTGAATCCAATCAGCAACTGTCGCCGAATCGACGTGCTTGATGTAGCT
>CALFOL010000085.1 GCA_937919915.1 uncultured Planctomycetaceae bacterium | reverse complement strand
GCCGTGAACAGGGGACTTTGACCGCCGTTGTCGGTCCGCCGGCCGACCGCACAAAGCACGATCAACCTCAAGAGGACGAATCGTTCTGGCTGGTGCCAATTGAAGATCGTCGAGAAGTCGGCGGAACGCGAGCAGGAATTTCCGCCAGCATGAACCTTGCAGGTTATCTGCGACTTCTGGACTGGAGCAGTCGTCTGCTTCGCAGTGGAAAGGCTCGTGTTCCGAAAGACATGGCCGGGATTCTGCAGCGTCTGGGCAGCAGTTCTGATCTGTGGCAGCACCGCATGGAAAAACTGCGAGACCGCAGCCACATTTTTGGCACGGTTTTCGCCACCAAACGCGCAGACATCAACCGCCTTGCAGAAACTCGCGGCGTCAGAAAACTCAGCAATCTCAACGGCTTGCCCAGGCTGACAGGCGACCGGCTCCGCAGTCGCGTGGCGTGCAGGTGGCACTTGAAAGCGCCGCAACCCGTGGCTAACTGCGAGTCGCCAGCACAAGCTCAGTGAGCAGCCCCCGGCGGCGAGGTGGGCGAGGTGGCGACGTTCGACTGAGCACGTAAATGATCGCGCAATACGACAAGCGCGGCGAGATTTGAGGAACCCCCACGACATCCATCAGGAGCTACGAACCGAGGCCCGCCACTAACGATGGTCAGCGACGAGAACGTCAAGTTCGTTGGTACAGAATCCGGTACTGAATTTGTTGCAAGGCATGACGAAAAAATCACACAATGCAGAAAGTGCAGCCGCCGAAGGCCGAACATTGATTCGACGTAAACGCTGAATTCTCAGCCAGTTACAAATGTCTCCCCATTCCTTCGAGGTTGAGACAGAAAGACCCGGCAGGAAGGAACTACAAGAGAAGGGGCAAGTGGCGGAACCAATTCCGACTTGAATGAGTTTTCGAGATTCTCCCATGCTGTTCAGATTTTGCGCCCGGTCAGCCCGGACCACACGCACAATCTGAATGATCACCACAGGACGGACGATCGCCTCAAACAACAAAACCGCGGGCCGAATGTTAAGATTGTGCACAACGTAACGCCCGTCTTCAGACTGTCGTGACGTTTATGACGATCTGACCGAAGAATGGATTGGCCGAGCGTGGTCTATCACAGCACAAATATCAACCGCAGTATTCATGGAAGAATCTCTGGTGGTCAACAAACTTCTCTCGTATTCACTCTGCGCCGTGCTCATTGCAAGTGGTCGAAACGTCGTCGCGGATGACGCCACCTTCGAACAGATCCTGAGTCGGTTACAACAAACCGAACAGCGTTTGATGCAACTTGAACAGCAGAAATCATCGCCGTTTCGCAGCGCCTCAAGCCCGTACACGTCGAATCGGCCTCTGGCACTCCCTTTCGATGTTGAAGGCAATGCTGAGAAAACGTCTGATGAAGACGGCGAAGATGAAAAAGACGACGAGCCAACCCTTGAAGATCGAATGAAGAAGCTCGAGGAAGGCTGGAAAGAACTGGACGGCGCATGGTCTGCATTCGACAAAGCCGAAAAGAAAAAGAAGGCTGATGCGGCAAAGAAGCCCACCTTCAAAATCGGCGGTCGAATTCACGCCGACTTCTGGGACTTCATCAACGACGACGGCGGAGTCGGATTCTTAGAAAACCCTGTCGCTGGTGACGGATCGGACACCGACCCGCTGAACGACGGATCTGACCCCGATGACCGCTTCGCATTCCGCCGCATTCGCCTGGAAATGGGCGGCGACATCAAGGAATCGATGCTATGGCGCACGCAGATCGACTTCAACAAGCCCGGCACGGGAGAAATGAAGGACATCTACATTGGTTTCAAAAACCTGCCCAACAATCAGTTGCTTTTGATCGGAAACCAGAAGCGACCACTGGGCCTCGATCACCTGAACAGCAGTCGCTACAACGTGTTCACCGAACGTCCGTTTGTGGTCGAAGCCTTCAATGAGGACGCTCGACGACCCGGCATCTGCATGTACGGAAACACAGATGACCTGAAATACAACTGGCGATACGGAGCTTACTATCTGGAAAACATCACCAGCGACGGTGCTTCCCTTGGAGATCAGCGTCAGATGAGTGCCAACTTCCGATTGGCAAGCAGTCCATGGTATGACGAGTGTTCAGACGGACGAGGATACCTCCACTGGGCGGTCGCCGGGATGTTCGCAAAGCCCGACGGCAACGACACGAAGACCGACGGGCACAGTAACGAAGCCCGTTTTCGCACGCGGCCGGAGGCCCGAAGTAACTCTCGGTGGCTGAACACGGGGCGAATCCCGGGAGCTGAATGGTATGAAACCCTCGGAGTGGAAGGGATCGTGAACATCGGTGCGTTGCAGGTTGCCGGCGAGTACATGCACAACTTTATGCAGCGTGACGGATTTGCTGATACCCAGTTTGGTGGCGGGTACATCTATGCGAACTACATGCTGACCGGTGAGCACATTCCCTACGACCGCGACAGCGGAACAATCGGTCGCCTCGTTCCGTTTGAAGACTTCTTCCTGATGAATCACTGTTGCGGTGGGAAGGCGACCGGCTGGGGAGCGTGGGGTGTGGCGGCTCGGTATTCGTATCTGGACGTTTCCGATGCAGATGTGCTCGGTGGAGTCGGCGAATCAGCATCGCTGGCAATCAACTGGTACTGGACTGCGTTCTCTAAGCTGCAGTTCAACCTTGTCTACGGCGATATCGACGATCGAGATCCTTTAACCGGAACAACTGGCGGCAGCTATCTGATTGCCGGAACCCGCTTCGCTGTGGAGTTCTAATCGATGGTCCGTCAAGCG
>CALFOL010000084.1 GCA_937919915.1 uncultured Planctomycetaceae bacterium | reverse complement strand
AAGAATTCAAACTGGGAAGGTGCTTATCGAGTTCCGTGTTTCGTTCGCTGGCCAGGACATTTCCCTGCCGGGGAGACACTCAACGGCATCGTAGCGCACGAAGATTGGTTGCCAACATTCGCGGCTGCCGCTGGCGCCACCGACGTCAAAGAGAAACTTCTGAAGGGGGTTGAATTCAACGGTAAGTCCTACAAGGCGCATCTGGACGGATATAACCAGCTGGATTACCTGAGCGGCAAGACCAAAGAGTCACCTCGAAAGGAATTCGTTTATGTTAACGACGACGGGCAAATCGTTGCTCTGCGTTCGAACGACTGGAAGGTTGTCTATCTTGAAAATCGGGGTCAGGCTTTTGGCGTATGGCGTGAACCATTCGTTGAGCTGCGATTGCCGCTGTTGTTCCATCTGCGCCGCGACCCATTCGAACGGGCTCAGCATAATTCAAACACGTACGACGACTGGTTCCTTGATCGTCCGTATGTACTATTGGGTGTGAACGAAGTGGCGTTGAAGTTTCTGTTGACATTCAATGACTACCCCGCGAGCCAGACAGCTGGTTCGTTCAATCTTGAAAGCGTCAAGAAGCAAATCGAAGCGTCCAACCACAATCAATAGGACAGCCTGTCGATTTTGATTGAATTGCTTGGGAGAGACTCTGCCCGGGGTGAGCGATCCTGCTCGCCCCGCGTTCCAACTTAGAAATTCGGAGACTCGGTGCCGAGACTTGACTCATCCTTGGACTCGGCCGGAAAGCTCTTCTCTTGAGATAGTCTCCTGCAAACAAACGAAGGGAAACGGAGTTCTCTATCTGCGTTGTCTGAAAATTTCGGCCGGAATGCCGGCCCCTCTTCGTAGCCTCAACGACGTGAAGGATTGGCGCCTTTCTCGAGAGATCCGTTCGAACACAACGATTCGTTTTTAAACCGTCGTCGAGGGCGCTGATCGCGATGAACCAGCGACCATCCCCCAAGGCGATTAGTGACGAGCCTAACTCGCGCTACGGTACAGAATCTGGTACGGAATTTGTTGCACGGTGTTAACAAATATCACACAATGTGGAGTGTGCAGCCGCCGAAGGCCGAACATTGATTCGACGTAAACGCTGAACTCTCAGTCAGTTACAAATGTCTCCCGTCAGCTTCAAGGTTGAGACAGAAAGACCCGGCAGGCAGGCTCTCCGAGAGGTCGGATTCCCGTCGCCTTCTGCCACAGTGCGGTCGTCGCAAGTTCCTGCCAGCAAAGAAGCAACTCCCATCAGTTGAAGGACAAGACTTCAACGGCTGACTTTCTGTCTTCGGGAAATAGGTGGCAATATCGCCGCCGCATTTCGTCCGTTTGGTGTCCCATCATCTCGTATTGATCGACGGAATGTCGTGCGAGGTTGCTGGCGAAGGAATGGCGGAACACATGGAAGCCACGGAGAACCGTCCATTTGCTGTCCTTCGTAGCCGCTTTGAACGCTTTCCTGCTGGTGCTGTCGTCAATCGGCTGTCGTCAATCGGCTGTCGTCAATCGGCTGTCGTCCATTTTTGCAGAAGAGAAATTGTCCACCGGGGTGGGTTGCTATCCATTCGTCCAGAATAGTTCTTAGCTGAGGGTGCTGAGGAACTTCACGAAAGGTAACGGTCTGCTCCTGGCTCCGCTTCTTCTCTCTGAGCATGATATTGCCCGTCACATCATCGATGAGGCACCTGAACGCCTCCGACCGGCGGGCGCCCGTGTAGGCGCACAACACAAGTATCGGGTAAATGAAGCGATAGCTGGGCTGAGCCTGTGCTGTCGAACAAACGTGTTTCAGGAATTCGCCGATCTCAGATTCACGCAGAAATAACGCTTCCCACAGTTCGCCGATCTCACCTTCGGAAAGTCCGCCTCGGTCAACCCGTCGCCCTATCTCTTCCCACGCCATGAACGGCAGTTTTTGGCTTCGCCGCGGTTTCCTTGTTTGGGATACCGGATTGTCACCGGTCACGTAGGCACACATCTTCGCAAAATCCCAGCACTGCTGTATCGTCTGAAGCTCTTTGCGAATCGTCACTGGACCGAGCGTTCTGCCCCGCGTACCGGGTTCTGAAGAACGATCGGCCACGTACTGTTGCACCTGCTCCACCTTCACGTTCTCGAACAGTGTCGAGGCACCAAGAAGGCGGCAGAAATGCCTCAAGTGGGTCGACTCTGTCTTAAGTGTTGACGCTTCCTTCGCGTCCGCCCCAAAGCTCTTTAGATATTTGTCCGCGATAAATCGGATCGTCACAGACTTTTTTACCTGCGTTTCTTCTGAACGTCTGCCGCCAGCCTGAAGAAACCTCCAAATTTCACTTGAGGTAACCGTTGGGCCAAGGTCCAGGACACCTTCGTCGACTAACTTCATTGTCCGTTCAATTCCCGATTTTCTTTGCTGTGCTTCCTTTCTGTCCGACGTATGAAGCGATCGCTGAAACAGTGTTCCCTGAAAGCGAAATGACAGGTAAAACGTACCTCCAGACCGGACCTGCAAACTGGCCATGATAGTCCCCTTTTGATGCTCTGAAGATTGGCGTCGAGCGAGATGCCAGCGATTGCCGTCGCTATTAGGCAGCTCCCAATGTCTCACCAATATTGTTAGCAAAACGTTAGCAGTGTGAGGCTAAGTCGAAAAACCCGTTAAAATAAATCGCTAAGTAAGGTAGCCGGTAGGAACCGGATCTGCAGACAGCGGGAACTCGTGCCAGTCGTTGCCTTCGGGTGAGTAACCAGCCGTTCTCAATTGCACGGGGACTTTTCCGCGGTAGTGTACTCAATAAGGTAG
>CALFOL010000083.1 GCA_937919915.1 uncultured Planctomycetaceae bacterium | reverse complement strand
CCAATCGACGCTGTGCCGCGCCATAGGCGTGGTAAAACGGCGGCAGCGGTAGCTCAAACATTACCACCTGCCGATGCGGTGTACTCAAGTGAACAAGCAAATTCGACAGGTCGGCCGTGAACTCTTCCGGCGTGGTACCACCCAATACATCGTTGCCTCCGATCTCGACGATAACGATCGACGATGTAATCGTGTGGGGCTTAGCGCGTTTGAGTGCCGATGCAGCGGTTTCGCCCATGTTCGAAATATCCTGCACTCTCAGATGGTGTGCGGATGCCAGTAATTCGGGCCACCTTCGTGATGTCTCGTCGCCTCCCACACCGGCCGTCACAGAATCTCCAACCACCGTGATTGACCTGTCCCTCGCTGCCTGCAGCGTTGGGCGAAGGTGGAATGGCAACTCCGCCAGCATCACGATCAGTAACACCGTGACCATGAATGCGGCGGCGCTGCCTCGGCGTTCTGTTTTAAAGTACCCTTCGAACCAGATCAGCAATGCACCAACAGCCATGACATAGCCCCACCACGAAAGTGGGGTGGAAGACAGACTGGCAAGACCCGCTCCCGACAGAAAGGCCCAGACCGTGACGCGACGACTCATCGGGGTCGACTTCGTCGACGCAAGGGCGGAAACGATCAACATTAACGTGCCGGTGAAGAACGCATGGCCACTGACAATGTGGTAAACGACGGGATGCATGGAGGCGACTGACCTGCGAAAGTATGACTCTTAACACTTCATCGCGCATTACGATTCTGTCACAGTCCATGGGAGATTGACAGGCACGGCTTAGGAATTGTGATGGAGCAAAGTGACGGACCAGACGGCCAGGCAGGGGGGACTCATTGTTTCACATTGGCGAGTCGAGCACCTTACCAGCAGGATGCGCAAGCGAGTGAATTCGCGGTATTTCCGTCAATTCACTCGCTTGTGCATCCAGCTGGTAATTGCCCTCTGTGACGACATCCGTATTGAAGCCTGAGTTCCTGTTGTTGTATAAACCTGCCGGTTTGTCTCAGTTTCATCACGCTTCGCCAGGCATGGACGCCATGAAGATTCGTATTGCAGCGCTGACCTCCTTCTTTGGAAGCAGCTTTTTTTCTGGTCTTTCCGCCGGGACCCTCGTCGTGCAGATCGCTGCCACGTGGATCATGACGTGCGGAAGCTCCAGCGTTTCGCTGGCAACCGGTCTGCTGGCCGCCGCCTTCGGAATTGGATTTGCCCGGATCTTCCAGGGGAAACGCCGAGGAACGTGGTCGGGTGGCCTCCTCACGGCGGTCTTGATCGCAATTTCATGGGGACTGTCGTTTGGTTTGAATAATCTGTTGCGAACTTCTGTGCACCTGATCGGTGATTCTGTCGCGTGGATTGCATTCGCCCTCCCCAGTCTGTTGGTGGCCGTCAACGCGGCATTGTTGTTGGTTTGGTACAGCTCAGACCGCAACGAAGACAACGGTCGGATTTCACAATCATTCGGCGTTGCCTTCGGACTCCTTGTGCCAATGGCCGCGGGAATATTCATCGCGCCTGTTGCTGTCTTCGTCTCCACGCTTTTGCTGATAACGTTCACCTGGCGAACGCTTGCATCTTACCGAACACAGGAAGAACAACAGCGATCAGAAGTCGAGCGTTGGTCAGTGGGGCAGACAATCGCAGTTGCAGCCGCGGCGTTAGCTGTGCATGCAGGAATCAGAATCGCCAGCGTACAGATGCCCATGAGCTTTGCGATCGCAATCACCGCCGCGTGCATCGCATTGTCGATACTGGCCTGCTTCAGCCTGACATTCTTGAAACGCTATCTTTCTCTACGACTGGTGGCCGTACCGCTGATCGTCTTGTGTCTGGTGCCGCTGCTGTTTAACCGCTTTGTGGATCTCAATCTCTCTCTGAATGCGACGTTTAGCAACGTCGCACTGCTGACGCTGATCCGAGCGTTGCAACTGTCCAGCATCTGGATCGCCGCGGTACTGGCATTTCGATGCAACACGCAGCAGACAGCACAGCCGCAAGCGTGGCAGCTTGCTGTCGGTTTTGCCGTACTGTCAGGCAGCATTTTGCTGGCGGCCATGGGGCTTTCGCCAACCATGCAGCTCATGCTGAGCGTTCTGATGTTTGCGCTGCCCGTACTTCTGACGGCGACTTCGAGACGAGCCCGGATGGTGACATTATCAACGGTTGCATTGGGCAGTTTAATCCTGTTCGCCGTGCCAATGGATGGCGCCAGTGCCGTGCATTTGCTGTTTAATGCCCGGTCGGCTCAAGGTTATCGCATGGGGTTAAAACGAGAGATCATCGAACAGTCGCACTGTACGCGATTGCTGGAACAACACAATTGCGACGGTGATCATCTGTCTGTTTGGCGGAGTGCGGGAGATCAGATTCTGATCCGTCGTAACGGTTTTCCTGTCGGGCAGGTGACGTCAAATGCGATGACAACTCCACAACCTGTTCCTGAAACCCTGACGACGCTGCTGCCGCTGTTCATGCACCGTCGAGCTCAAAGTGTCATGCTGCTCGGCGACGATTCTGGTGCTGGCGTTCAGCTGTGTACACATTTTCCCGTCCACACTATCGAAGCCATTCGCCCGGACGACGTGATGACCGACATCGCCGAACGCTTCACCTGGGTTGCGGAAGCCAGCGGGCCTGACCACGATGATCGTGTTACGGTACGACACGTCGATGTCAGTATTGCTGTCCGCACGAAACGGGCGGCGCAGGATTTGTTTGACGTGGTTGTGGCAGCATCGCCGAATCCGATTTCGCTTCGATGTCAGGATCAGCTGACTGCCGAGTTCTACACGGCCGTGCGATCGCAGTTAAACGAAGAAGGGGTCTTCTGTCAGCGAATCGTTCAGCACGATCTGGGATCAGAGCCACTGGTGCGAATTGTCTCATCCATTCGATCAGTCTTTGGACGCGTCGTTGTGACTCAAATGGCGGCAGGACAACTGGCGATAGTCGCCAGCGTCAACCCTCAAGGTCTGCTGGACGAAGGACTGTTAGGCCGACTTCGCCGTGAGCATGTCACCCAGGAATTGACTCGCAGCGGCTGGGACTGGTCTCAGGTTGCCGCGCTGCCGGTGGTTGACACTAACGATCCGGTTGGAATCTTCGAGCATCAGCCAATGCTTGCCGCAAGTTCGGCTGGCAACGCGCATTTCGTGATTTCACTGCCTCTGGAGGCGACTCGCTGGGGAAATAAGGCAGCCGAGCTGCAACAAACGTTTGCTCCTCACCAACAGACGATGGCGGATGCAGCGCCACGATCGTCAGCATACATGGAAT
>CALFOL010000082.1 GCA_937919915.1 uncultured Planctomycetaceae bacterium | reverse complement strand
ATACCCGCCTGATCGGTCGGCGATCGTGCAAAAGTCAGAACAGGCGCGTCGCAAGGGGAACGAGCGGGAATTTATGGGCGGAAAGTCGATTGTCGCCGGTACGGAAAAATCGGCGGCTAACGCCGAGCCGCTCAGTTTGTTGGCTACAAGGCAGCTGCCTTGCCCTCTGTCAATCAGTTGACAGGCTAACTTCCGGGAATTCCACCGAACCCATCGTCGTCATCGTTGTGGTTGTCGAAGCCTGCGTTGCCGAAGGTGTCGGCGCCAGATGCAGAGCCTCCACCGACGAAGGAATCCGCCGGGCTTGTGACCACGGCCGCCGTCAAAAACACAAGCTTCAGCAGCGGGATAATCACCAGCAGGCAGCCGATCCCAAAGAACAGCAGCCCGATGCCATACACCATGTAGCTACTGGTAAATGCGCCCGGCTGCAGCACCGCCTGGGTCGGGTCGTCTGGTGAATAATACACCGTCACATCTTTACCGACGGGATATTCCTTCACCAGCTTCTGCATTGCGGACCGGTCGCTCGACGAATATTGACCGAACCAGACTTCGTCGCCTTCATAGTCTTCACCATCGGCTTCGAATTTGTAAATCACGAGAGCACTATAGGTCGTCTTCTTTTTGTCGTGATGGCTTTCCAATTCCGATTTGATGACCTGCCCCTGCACCGTGGGCCATGATTCGCTGGCCTTGGCTTTGTCAAGAATCGGCTTGCCGAAATAGAACGCCACGCCCCCGCCGATAAGCAGGAAGACGCTCCCAATGATGAACGCAGCCACGGGGCCAGCTTTTCTGTTTGCCATTTCTTTTCCATTTGAAGCAGGGTGCGTGCGTTGTAGCCAGGAGTGACGGTCGTACTCTTCCTTTTGCCGCGATTAGTTGGACAGCGCCAGATCGTTTAACCGCGTGGGCCCCGCGCTCACGCCACTGCTCCGCAGGCACACGGCAGTGTGCGGCCCGATGGGCACGCGGTTAAACGAAAGCTCAGATTCTTTTAACCAACCGTAAAGACGAGCGATGTACAAATCAGTCGCCGAACAGATTTCCGAGTGCCCCGAGCGCAGAACCTTCGCCCGTCCTGCTGCTGCCGTGAGACGAATTCTGCAGAATCCGGTCCGCCAGACGAGAAAACGGCAGGCTTTGAAGTAACACCGTTCCCTGCCCTCGCAGCGTCGCAAGGAACATTCCCTCACCGCCAAAGAACATCGATTTCAGGTTCCCCGCGCGCTCAATATTGTATTCGATGTCACCGGCGAATCCCACCACACACCCCGTGTCGACTCGCAATGTCTGCCCATTCAGTTTCTTCTTGATGACGGTTCCGCCGGCATGAACGAACGCCATTCCGTCACCTTCCAGCTTCTGCAGAATGAATCCTTCACCGCCGAAGAAGCCAGCACCCAGTCGCTTCGTAAAGGCGATGCTGATTTTTGTTCCCAGCGCCGCGCACAGAAACGCATCCTTCTGACAAAAAATCTGACCGCCGATCTTTGCCATGTCGATGGGAATGATCTTGCCGGGATAAGGAGCGGCAAATGCAACTTTACTTTTTCCGCCTCCATGATTGGTAAAGTGCGTGATGAAGATTGATTCACCGGTCAGCTTGCGTTTGGCCGCTCCCAGCAGTTTGCCCATGACGCCCTGATCGGGTTCCGTTCCATCGCCCATTTTGGCATGAAATTCGATGCCTTCTTCCACGTAGTTCATGGCCCCGGCTTCGGCGATAACCGTTTCTCCGGGATCAAGTTCCACTTCCACCATCTGCATATCGTCGCCGAAGATTTCGTAATCAATTTCGTGGCACTTCAATGGAATGGCCTTTCTGTAGAGCGTCGCCTGGTGGACAGGCATTGGAAGCAGAAACGTTTCGAATGGAATTGTGCCACAACGGGCCTCCATACCCAACGGATCAATGGAAGTTCATCTTTGAGCCAAATTCGACGAATCGTGTTCTGATCCGGTTAATGGGGGAATTAAAATTCCGCTGTACGGAAGCTCCGCCAGATTGTTGGCAGGAGGAACCGGTGGATCGTTCGTAAAGACGAGCCATCCGCCCGTGTGTCTCAGCCGTCGTGCCTGCAAGCGTTCCCGTTAATCGGCTGCTATCCATGTTCGGCAAAACGCCGGTGATCGGTGGGCGGCGCTGTCAACGCCGCCGGGCTTTTGGAGACGACCTGGTGTAATCTGACTGGCTGTTTTACGGGAGGAGGCGCGCGATGCGGCACATTGTTTCAGAAGTCATAATCGTTGCTGCCACCGCGACTTGGGGGCTCGCGGCGGGAGGCCTCTCGTGTGGGGCCATGGACCCGGTGCAGACTCCGCAGGTTGTGCTCACCGAAGAACAGCAAGCAGAGCAAAGCCGTGTCTGGGAAGAGCGAGCCGCCGCGCGACGAGCTGCGGACGTGAAGATCTTTCTAATAGAATTTGAAGCCGGGCAAAAGCTGACGGTGCGTGAGCGACTGGACCGAGCCGCCACTGTGACCGGCGAACTGGCCACTCAGGCGGAAAAGCTGGCTGGCAATCAGTATGCCAAGGCGTTCCCACATCAGAGTTATCCGTCTCGTTATGCCATTTATCCTCGCGCCAGCCACATCGCTCGCCTGACAGGAATACGGCCGTGGCTGCGCGACTATCCGAAATTTCGTAACGGAATGTGGGCTCTGCGCAGGGACACGGTTAAGTACCAATGGCCTGCCATGCGTGATCGAGAAGAACTGAAGCGGCTTCTGGAGGACGACGATCCGGATATCGGCATCATGGCAGCGGAGGCTCTGGCGACCCTTTACGAACCTGAAGACCTTTACGAATTGCGAAGTCCGGACCACTTTCATCGCGAAACGCAGCTTTCAACGCCCACAATTCCGGTGCTGTCGACGCACCATCCGTATGGCGATTTTGGGGCAGCCTACACGAATGAACTGAAATCCGGGAACACCCTCACCGAAGACGACCCACTGATGTATCCGTGGTTCTGGAAACAGGTGACCGTGGGAGAATACTACGACCGAGCACTCCAGCAACTGACTGGGGCAATGGTGACTGGAGAGTCGCTTCATCAATGGACGAAACAGTACGGAGACAACCGCGAATGCGTCTGGTACTGGGAGTATCGGTTTTATCGCGACTACTACAGCTTCATGGCCGGTGTCGAGCCCGTCCCGCCACATTTCGGTCCATCTGATGAGAATCTTGCCGCCATTGTCCGCACACGCGCGACCAGCGTCTGCTGTTGTGGTCCCTGATTACCGATGACCGGTTCCGCACCATCTGGACACAGGGAAAAGAGTACTTCAAAGATGGAAGGCGAAGGGACAAATCGCTGTACTCACATCGCCATCCCGCTTGTGTTGCCGCGTTTCACGCTGTCAACGCTCATGCCGGAAAGGAATTCTTTTCGTACGAAGCGTTTCACGGACTTGTGAGTCCGGGCACCTGCGACGCACATCTGGAATCCTTGCTGCGGAAACTGAAAGCGTACCCTGCTTCTGACTAACATGGGTTAAGTGCGAGCGTGTTGCCACGCGATGATGCGGGCTCGGCGCTGGAATGATCGAATTTGGCCGGGCGACGGCGTTCATAGAATTCGGCAGGTGAACACTGGCGAGACGTCTTGCTGATTCTTGCGATTGATAAGACGCATATAGCGGTTTTCACTCGTCGCGGACCGCTGCGTCGAATATCCTGTAGACAACAGACACCGGAATCGCCGACAAGAAGAGCTGCAACAGAATCTGTCAGAGAGATAATCATGAGTTCCAACGACCTAACCCGATCGCTTTTTGATCTGCAGACGTCATTAACCCGACGGTCGCTGTTTGCGAACGCCAGTCGACCATTGGGTGCAGCGGCACTGGCTTCTCTGATTGGCAGCCAATCGGCGTCTGCCGATGCCGCGATTCACACAACCGCCGACTCCAACGGTGGTCTTCCCGATCTGCCGCACTTTGCTCCGAAAGCCAAGCGGGTGATCTACCTGATGATGACGGGCGGGCCTTCGCACATCGACACATGGGATTACAAACCGGAGGTCCGCAAGATCCATGGACAGGAATTGCCGGAATCGATTCGCAATGGACAGCGCATCACGACGATGACGTCGGGGCAAAATGCGTTTCCCTGCGTCGCCCCGATGTTTAATTTCTCGCGGCACGGTCAAAATGGAACGTGGGTCAGCGAGATTCTGCCGCACACGGCCAGGATGGTTGACGACATCTGCCTGGTGAAGTCCGTGCACACAGAAGCCATCAATCACGACCCGGCCATCACGTTCATTAACACGGGCGTGCAGCAACCTGGCAAAGCGAGTATTGGCGCTTGGGTGAGCTATGGACTCGGCAGCCCAAACAGGAACCTGCCGTCATACGTTGTGATGATTTCCAGGGGTCCGGGACAGAAGCAGGCCTTGTACAGCCGACTGTGGGGTAGCGGGTTTCTGCCGTCGCAGCATCAGGGGGTTGCTTTGCGAGCAGGAAACAGTCCGGTTTTGTACCTGAACGATCCCGATGGAATCGACCGACCAACTCGTCGCCGCATGCTGGATCGCATCGCTGAGATCAACCAGGAAACTTACAGCAGCTTCGGAGATCCCGAAACGCTGACGCGGATCGCACAGTACGAAATGGCGTTTCGGATGCAGACATCGGTCCCCGGCCTGATGGACCTGACTTCTGAGACGGCCGAAACCAGGGCACTGTATGGCAAGGACATCGAAACACCTGGCTCGTTCGCTCGCAACTGCGTGATTGCTCGCAAGCTGGCCGAACAGGGCGTGCCGTTTGTGCAGTTATTCCATCGCGGCTGGGATCAACACGGCAACCTGCCGAAACTACTCCGAGGCCAGTGCGAATCGATCGACCAGCCCATCGCCGGACTGATTACGGACCTTAAACAACGCGGCATGTTCGAAGACACGCTGATTGTGTGGGGCGGTGAATTCGGCCGGACCATTTATTCTCAGGGTACGCTGACGGCCGACAATCACGGTCGGGATCACCACGGCCGCTGCTTCACGATGTGGATGGCTGGGGCCGGGATCAAACGCGGTTTCGAATTCGGCAGGACGGACGACTTCTGTTACAATATCGTCGAGAATCCGGTGCATATCCGCGATATGAACGCGACCCTGCTGAATCAGATCGGCGTCGACCACAACCGCCTGACGTTCCGCTATCAGGGCCTTGATCAGAAACTCACCGGTGCCGAACCAGCACGGGTTGTCGACGAACTGATCAGTTGATGCCGTGTCGCCAGACGGCGGATGCGTGACACCGTCCGCGTTCTGGCGAACGCAGATACAGACACGCGACGGCAGCAATTCGTAACCTGCTTTAGCTGATACCAGCCAGCATTCGCAGGGTTTCGAAATCGGGTAATCCGGCGGTCGCTCCCGCGCGGGTCACACTGCATGCTCCCGCTGCTGCGGCCAGTTTTCCGGCATCCGCGATGGACATGCCGCGCACCAGGCCGCAGATCAGGCCAGCGTAAAAACAATCACCAGCACCCGTGGTGTCAATCACTGCACCGGGCGGTGTGATCGCCGCGACTTCGATCCATTTGTCAGCTGCGGGGCTCAACAACGCTCCGTCAGCGCCGAGTTTCACGCCGAGGATTGTCTGTGGAGCGCATTCACGGAACGTGCGAATCATTTTCTGCGGGTCTTCACAGCCGGTTTGCGATTTTGCCTCTTCGTAACTGGGCACATACAAATCCAGGTGGGGAAGAATCCGATCCAGTGGCTGCATCGTTCCGCCACCGGCTGTCGCATCCAGAGCCGTTCGACAACCGCGCTGTTGAATCTGCTGCAGCAGTGCGGGAAGCTCCGCTGCGACCTGATCAAACAGACCGTAGTACCCGAAATGCGCGAATTCGGCACGTTCAAACAGCGAGAACCGACGACGAATCAAGTCCGCATCGAATTCCGCCGAAGCGCCCGGATAAAACAGGAAATTATGCTCACCGGTTTCGTCCACCAGAATCGCGGTCACACTGGTGGACTTTCCGGCGACACGTTCAATGTGCTCCGTGTTCATCCCCGCGATGGACAGTCGATCAATGAGCAGGCTGGCCCAGTGGTCGTCACCGACGCATCCGAAGCCTGCACACGTCATCCCCATGCGGACCATCGCCAGACCGCTGTTCGGCACGATGCCGCCGGTGCCCGGCTGAATGGATTCGACAAGCTGCATGCCCTGGACATTCAGTGGTATCGACCGATCCACCGGACACA
Organism: uncultured Planctomycetaceae bacterium; assembly: GCA_937919915.1. Taxonomy (GTDB): domain Bacteria; phylum Planctomycetota; class Planctomycetia; order Planctomycetales; family Planctomycetaceae; genus Fuerstiella. The sequence continues at coordinate 405 of CALFOL010000082.1, read as the reverse complement.
GTGTCAGATCCACACAGGTCTCGCCGCACACAACACAATCGAATTCCCGCTTCATCACTGGAACATCCTGAAAGGTCGGATCGTTTCGTTTGACCCAAAACACCTGCAACAATCTGTTACTAAACCCATAAATGAAAGGCACTCATCCGACACTACACTCTAAGTCCACAGTGTGGTATCACACCACGCTTCCCACTTACGCGTTTTGAAGTTGCGCATTTTTTACAGTCGCGAAGCGACGACAGCGTGTAGCCGTGGGCTCACACCGGCGTGAGCCCACGGAAAACAAGACAGACAGGATACAAGTCGCGAAGCGGCTGCGGATTCTATTCGTCTCAAAAACCCTGGGCTCACGCCCAAGGCTATATGCTGTCGCCACATCCGTGGCTAAAACGCGCAACGGTT
>CALFOL010000081.1 GCA_937919915.1 uncultured Planctomycetaceae bacterium | reverse complement strand
TCAAGCGCGCGGGCAACTGTCGTCGCAAGTGCAGTGGACGAATAATCGTCGAACACGAATCCGGTCGCTGTGCCAGCCTGTATTGTTTCCGGAGTCACGTCGACGACCGAATCTGCCAATCCTCCAACGTTACGAACAATCGGCAACGTTCCGTACATCAGGCTGTACATCTGATTCAGACCGCACGGTTCAAAACGACTCGGCATCAGGAATATATCTGAACCCGCTTCGATCTGATGCGCCAGTGATTCGTCGAACCCGATGATCGTGGCCACCTGCTCTGGATACTGCTGTGACAGATACTTTAGATAGCTTTCCAGCCGCGGATCCCCCGTACCCAGAAAACAAAACTGCAAGGAATCAGCCAACAACTGTTCCACACATTCTGCCAGAATATCGAAACCCTTCTGGTCGGAAATACGTGACACCATGCCGATTAACGGGACATCCTTCTGCTCCGGCAGACCAATACGTTCCTGCAGATGCGTTTTGCACAGCGACTTGCCGGGCTGTGGCGTTGTTACGAAATAGTGAGCTGGCAGATGTCTGTCCGTTTTCGGGTTCCAGTCGTCGATATCGATGCCGTTCAGGATTCCAGTGAGGTCTCCACGACGGGACCTCAGCAGCCCATCCATTCCTTCGCCGCCTTGCGTTGTGCAAATTTCGGACGCATAGGTGGGACTGACAGTCGTAATCTGGTCAGCGAACGCGATGCCGGTCTTCAGCAGATTCAGGCGCCCCCACATTTCCATCTGGTACATATTGAAGAATTTCCAGTCCATACCGGTCAGCGGCATGTCGAAGTGCCAGAAGTTTCCCTGGTATGCCATGTTGTGCAGCGTCATAACAGAGGCCGCGTTCTCGAATCCGGGCAGCGTTGCATACTGCGAATGCAGCAATGCAGGAATCAATCCAGTCTGCCAGTCGTTACAGTGGATCACATCCGGCCGCAGCACCATCTGCTTGCAGATCTCCAGCACAGCGCGGCTAAAGAAGCAGTATCGTTCGCAATTGTCTGGATACCCCTCACCCTGTTCCATGTACAGCTGCGGGCGATCGAAGTAGTCTGGCTGACTGACCATCAGCACTTTGACGCCGGTGCCGGGCAGCAGCGTCCAGTTCACGCCACCACGGACAGACTCGCCGTTCATTGACAGCGTAAATCGTAATCCCGTGTCGGTGGCATCCGGCAACAGGTCTTTCTTTGCGAACCGGAGCAGACGATAATCCGGAATGATGAGTGTCACGTCGTGGCCGATTGCATCCAGCGCTTTGCAGAGCGCAGTCGAGACATCGGCAAGTCCTCCGGTCTTGGAGAACGGAACCGCCTCTGAGGCGGCCAGAACAATGCGAAGTTTATCCATACTGAACATGTTGCAAAACTGTCGTCGGTGATGAGAACAAACCACACAGACTGCTGGCGATCCATTGCTGTCTGTTTGCTAAAGTCGTCAGAGGCCACGCCTCATGGCCGTTTCAGCTGAAACGGCAGTCGTACAGCAGGTCTTCAACCTGGAATCGACCGCCAGACGTTATCTGTCCGAAATTTATGGAGAACAACGATTGTATCAGTTCTTCATGCAGCTAAAGTGACAGTATTCACACGACCGAATCAGCAGAGAAACCAATGATTATCCAGAAGGAATATAAGTTTTACGCCGCTCACCGCAACGAAACACTGCGGGATAAGTGCAGCAATATCCACGGACATCGCTACGGCCTGCGAATTCACTTTGAGGTCGAGCGGGACGGAGCCATCAGCACACTGTTTGGCGATTTCGACAGCAAGATTGAACCGTACCTGAAGCAGAATTTCGATCATGGCATGTTGATCAATCAGCATGACCCGCTGTACGAAACATTACTGGACCATAGCGCTCGCACGGGGGAGCACTTTCGGTTGAAAGTGTTCCACGGACCAACGAGCGTTGAAAACCTGGCGTGGATTCTGTTTTCGGAAATCACGGAGATGGGGTTTTCACTGGACCGGATTGAGGTCCAGGAAACCGACACGTCCACGATCATCTACACGCGCGAAGACTGGGTCAGCGACAACCGTCACTTCACGGACTTAAAACGCGAAACGGAAGTTGTGGATTAGCCACACAAGCGATATCACGAATTCCGACGTAGCTCCGTCGAGCTGATATCTTCTCGAAAGAGTGACTCAGGAACACCGACGAAAAGTTCCTGAAACCGCTCCGGAATCTGTAGATCATCCACTCCCAGGAACCGAGCGGTGCCAGCACGCCTGCATAATCGGCCTCCGACCAAAAAACGGTTTCCCATGTCCAGAAACTGCTGCAGTGCGGAGTGCATCTCATCCAGCCTGCCGTTGTAGAAGCTCGGACGCACAATACGTTCTGCCGTATCCACACCGACAACAAAACAGCATCGGCGAAACAACGCCGCCTTATCAACGAATCTCGGCGCTGCGGTCACAGCAATGCTGGAATCGTCGAATTGCTGCAGTCGTAGCCGGATGTCATCTTCTGTCAGCGACGACTTTTCCACATTCGCAACCGACAATTCATACACAACGTCCTGCGCCAGAATTTTCTCAGCAATGCGTCGCAGCGACCGATGCCCGAAATGCAGTGGATTAAACGCGCCGGGGAACACGCCCACTCCCGACAGCTCGTTCAGGCCACGGGGCGGTGTCGTCACACTATGCAGCACAACAGGAAAATCGTCGTCGGGAAGCATGCAGGAAAACACAGTCACCACCGCAGTCCTGTGAAAACCAGCCCAGCACCAAGAACGATCAGCAGCCCGTAGATCCAGCGAATGAACTGTTCAGTCGCCAGCTTTGCGGTGAACCGCTGACCGATCAATGTCGCTACAATGATAAATGGGGCCGCCGTAAGTAATCGCGTCCAGGTTTGTGAAGTGACGTTTCCGGCCAAAGCGTGCATGACAATCACCCACGAACTTCCGAACAACGTATAAGCCTGCATCGTTGCACGGAATTTTTGCGGCGACCAGCCACGAAGTGCAGCAAAGAACACAAGCGGCGGACCAGCCGTGTTGTAGGCTCCGCCAAGAACCCCGGCCACGAAGCCAAACGTCGGAGCCGTACGATTCGTCTGCAAGTGGAGCTGTTTCGGCTTCCACAACGACCACGCAGCAAAACTGACGACAACAGTTCCCAGCAACATACGCGCAATGTGCTCATCAACAAACCGTGTTGAATAGATTCCAACGGGCACGCCAAGAATGCCGGACACAATCAACATCGCCGCAGGCCGGAATTCCACAGCCTGGCGTTCGCGAATCAGAATCACAACCGCAATCAAACAGGCCACCAATGCCATCAGCGGTGCCGCCGCACTGGTTGGAATCAGAAACAACAGAAGAGGCATTGCGACCAGAGCATCCGCGAACCCGAATGCTCCTCGCACAAACGCAGCGACGATCAGGATCACGATGATCTGTGATTCTGGATGTGTCAACCACATGAGTCAGCCTGTTCAGATACGACCAACTGCCGGCGGACCAGATCACAAAAGCAGCAGCAATGCTGCCCAACAGTTGCAATAATATCTACTTTGCAGCGGCTGGCTTTTCGACTGGCGACGCGGGCAGTTCTTTCATGCTGATATTTCGGAATGCCACGGGATCGTTGTGTCCAGCGAAGCCAAAGAAACCACTCGGGCGATCTTTGCCCGGATGCGGACGCTCAGCGAGGAACTCCGTCACCTTCGACAGATCCGTATTCAGAATAACGTTCCCGTTCAGTTCGACTTTGATCGTGCTGCCATCGACAGTGACTTCCTGAAAATTCCACTGCCCGGTCTCCCGCAGGTAACCCCGATGAGCCGCCACCATTCCGTACGCACTGCCATGATACTGCCGATCGTCCAGCTCTCCTTCGTAACCGACATCCAGTATCTGTAGCTCGGTCATACCAGAATAGGCCACATCGCCTTCGGCAGCAGCTCGAATCGCGAGCCCGTTGTTACCGCCAGGCGGCAGACGAAATTCGACGCGTGCTATGAAGTTGGCGTACTCTTTTTCGTGAAACAGATTTCCGCCGTGCTTATCCTTGCATTGGATGGCAGCATCCACAACTTCGTAGTTTGCCGTAGCCCCCGTCCAACCCGTCAGGTCTGCCCCGTTGAAGATTTTGCGAAAGGCCTGCTGTTCGTGCTGACTAAGAACGGCGTTGGCCTCATCCGACGTTAGTTCCTTGACACCGAGATTCCGCCAGCGAATTTCGCCACCGTGCGTTTGCAATTCAATGGGTCCAGTGGCAAACAGCGGAGATTTTCGATCCCAGTAGTTTTCCATGGTCGCGTGATTCACGACCAGCATGTCGTTCAACCAGACGGTCGTGCGTGCTCCCACCTGACGAACGCGGAAACTGTTCCATTCACCGAAGGGCTTGTCGGCCAGAACGAATGGGTTTTTCCCAGGAGACCCGGGGCTGTTATTCCAAAGTCCTCCGCTGCCAAGGTCTGAGCCTAGCTTGAAGTCGCCCGGCTTTGTGTAGTCCCAGATTTGAATCTGCGGCGTCCCCTTCAGATAGATGCCACTGTCGGCAAGGGCGACGGTCTTGTAGTCAAGAACGAATTCGTAGTCGCCGTAGTGCTTATCAGTGATCAGATACGCGCCGTGTCCGTCGTTGACCAATTCACCGTTTTCGACGGTCCAGTGCTGAGCCGCATCAGCATTCCACTCCGCCAGTTTGGCGGCACGCTCCTCTTCCGTGATCTCAGCGAGTTTGCGAGGATCGAAGTGCGGCATTCCATGCCAGCCTGTCAGATCCGTGTTATTGAACAGCGGCGTAAAACCAGGCGGCAATTCGGCAAGGCTCTGCTGCGTGTTAATCGCAAACAGGAATCCGACGGCGGCAAGGAGAAGAGGCTTATTTGCCATGGTGAGCGATTCCGAAGTGTTGTCGGGGAGGGGAGGGGAGCGGAAGATAGCTGAGTGCTATCGTTTACGGTAACGAAATTTCATGCGTTAGAAAACCGACTTGCCGCAAGATCAGCGGCGACGGGTGTAGTAGTGGCCTGCTGCGGAATCGCGGAACCCGAGAAAACGGCTGAGGACCGAGACTCAGGGGCAGACACCGGAGATTCGGTCTGAAACGTCCACCCACTTTTTCCCGACTGTCCACGACTTCGCGCACCAGTCGGCGCGACAGACTGCCTATCCCGTTCAATCCTGATTTCCACCTGAGTGTCGGAGAATGCAGCTCGCGTGTCGGCGTCTTTTTGTCAGCCATTGGCCGACTTTTTTTGCGGCAAGGAATAATGTTGTCACGTCAACACAACTGTTTTCTATTTTGCAACCTTTGACGATAACAATTGAATCAATTTTGTTTTTGCACTTTTCCTGACTCACAGTGTTGCAGTCGTGGTTCCAGAGTCTAATCTTCGCCACGCGATACATCATTGCCGGTTACTTCTTGTGAGAGTAAATCAGAATGGATATTGTTCTAGAGCACTCCAACACGTGTTTCTTAGGATCGGCAGATGACTCGAAGGTCCTGCTGAACACTGCAGAGATCCTGCTGGCAAGAGACCACGCGGAACTGCTCGCCGAAGTGAAAACCCTTCAGAGACGACGTGTTCGGATCGTCAGCATTCGTCGCCAGCGTGCCTTGCGGATCGGACCTACTCGATTGAAACATGTCCTTCAGGATCATGGACTGGAAGTCTGCACAATCGGTTTTGCCGGAGGCTTTACCGGCACGGTTGGTAGAAGCTACCGCCAGGCAGTTGATGACACTCGACGGGCTCTGGATTATGCCGCAGAACTGAACGCCAGAGCCGTGGTGGTTGTCCCCGGAGCAAAAGGGCTGCACACCTATAGCCACGCAGAAGCTACCATTCGCCACGGGTTGGAAGACTGTCTCGACGACGCGCTGCGACTGCGAGTCGACATGCTTCTGCCACTGAATTCGGTTCTTGGCAACGGACGTGATGTTTTCCAGCCACGCGACCAGACTATGCTGGATTGGGTAGAGGCGTTCGACTGTCATCGCATCAAATCCCTGATGGTGCTGCGTGGTATTTCGCCGTGGGAACGTCTGCCGGATTGCTGGAGACGTTGCCTGACATCCGGTGGCGCTCTTAGAATCAGCGGCCGCACTCGCCAAACACTCGGACGTCACGCGATCGTCAGCGAATTACTATCGCAACTGGACAACGCGGCCGTGCCGGTTTCCTGACAACACCGCGAGATGTTAAGCGTTCAATTGCGAGCCTGCGAATCCTCAATCAATTGACCATTCGGCGCCCGTAATTGCAACACGATGAAGAATTTTGCCACCTGCGACTGGCGCAACGAATGGGAGTGCCGGGATCAGCCCGAGAACGTGAGGGAATGAATCATGAATTGCAAATTCTGCGTTGCTGTTCTCTTGGGGATTCTACTCATTGTCCCGTTGTCTGCGGATGATAAAGCCAAAATCGTGCTCATCTCCGGCACACCAAGCCACGGACGGTTGCAGCATGAGCATCGTGCCGGCAACCTTATCCTTGCCGAAGCGTTGAACACATCGGGGCTGAAAGTTGATGCGGTGGTTGCGCCGGCCTCAGGATAAATCGATCCTTGAGGGCGCGGCCACTGTCGTGATCTTCTGCACAGGTCATCGAGGCCATGTGTTGAACCCGCATCTGGACGAATTTGACGAACTGATGAAGTCGGGAACCGGTGTCGTCATGATTCATTGGGCGACGGAAGCCGAAAAGGGCAAGCCCGGGGAAAGTTTCTCGAATGGATGGGCAGCTTCTGTGACCTCGACTGGTCCGTCAACCCTCACTGGAATCCACACTTCATCAACCTGCCAGTGCATCCGATCACAAACGGTGTTCGCGAGTTTAGCGTTGATGACGAATGGTACTATCACATGCGATTTGTGGATCGCATGAAAGGCGTCACACCTATACTGTCCGATCTGCCACCACCGGAAACGCTCCGACCTCCCGACGGTGAACGCAGCGGAAACGAGGCCGTTCGAAAAGTGGTCGCCAATGGAGAAAGGCAACACGTCGCCTGGGCGTACGAACTCCCAATAGCGGACGTGGTTTCGGGTTCACTGGCGCACACAATCATGTGAGCTGGCAGGATGACAACTTTCGCAAGGTCGTACTCAATGCAATCGTTTGGACGGCCAATGGGGATGTGCCCAGGGACGGCTGTCCCTCTGTAAGACCGGACGATGAAAAGATCGAAACCAACCTTGATCCCGTCCAGCCGCGAAAATAAAAACGCTGCCCCAGGAGACGGAACCGCCCAGGTGTTTCTGTAACCTGCTCTAAACAAAAAACTGCGGGGATAGATATCGTGGAGTTCCAATCACACACCACAAAACGTTCAGCGTCCATGACCGTCTTGTGCCCTCGCAGATCCTTCACGGCATTGTCGTAAACGGCGGCTGCCTTACGCACAATGGTCGGTGTTCAACGATTGCTCAGGGTGGCATGATTCTGCGTCCTCCTCGGCTGCCTTCGCGTGAATTACGACTGCGAGCAGCGAACTCCGGTTGCAAGTTGCAATAGCTTCAGAAACAATTGCAGCTGAATGCGGCGCCGTCTGTCGCAATCTCACGAGAACCGAACACCACAGGAGCCTTCATGCGAAAGTTGTTTGTCGCCATCTTTGCTGGCCTGATGATCTTTCCAATGCAGTTCGGATTGGGCCAGCCTAAAAAGCCACCAGTCAGTCGGGTTCCAAAAGGCTCTGGCAATGTGGAGTGGGGCAAGGTCACACCTGTTGATCCTGCCACAAGCAAGCACGCTCGCGAAGTCGCAACAAAAATCGACCGCCTGCTGGACGCCGGATACCGCAAACACAGCGTGACTCCCAATGAAGCGTTGTCAGATTCATTGTTTGTTCGCCGCGCGTATCTGGAAATTGGTGGACGTATCCCGTTGCTGGAAGAGGTTGGCGAATTTATTCAAAGCAGAGATGCTCGCAAACGGGACAACCTGATCGACGAACTGCTGAGTTCTCACGATTACATCAGCCACATGTTTAACTACTGGGCTGATGTTCTGCGTCTCAAAGACAATCCCATCAACAACAATCAAATCGCCCAGCCGTACCACGACTGGATTAAGGACAGCATTCGGACAAACAAACCCTACGACAAGTGGGTTCACGAAATGCTGACGGCAGAAGGACGGATCTGGGACAACCCGGCAGCTGGTTTCATCATGCGAGATTCCAACATGGAACTCGATGCTGTCGACAACATGGTCCAGGTCTGGCTGGGAACACAGATCGGCTGTGCACAATGCCATGACCATCCATTCGATCACTGGACGCAAAAAGAATACTACGAGATGGCATCGTATTGGTATGGCACCCGAACGCGGTCTAATACTGGCGACAAAAAGCAATACACAAAAGGCAACCCGTTAAGCCGTCTTCGCAAGGAGCTGAAGGCGATCGACCCGGAAGCCACCGGAAACGGCGTTTTTGCTCGCGTAGTCAACGCCAACCTGTTCGAGGTTTGGGAACAGAAACGCCCATTGAAGCTGCCACACGATTACCAGTATGACAATGGCAAGCCGCATCAGGTTGTCAGCATGAAGCCGATCTTTGGCAGTGCCGAGACACCGGGGCCGGACAAAACGCCTCGAGAGGTACTGGCTGCATGGCTGACCAGCAAAAGCAATCCCCGCTTCGCGAAGAACATCGCGAATCGCATGTGGCGTAAGGCATTTGGGGCCGGACTGATCGAACCGTTCGATGATATTCGAAACGAAAGTGAAGCAAGTAATCCGGAAGTACTGGCATTGCTGACCGAAGAACTGATCAACAGCAATTTCGATGTGCGGCAGCTGCAACGCATTATCTTCGGCACCCAGGCCTGGCAGCGTGAGTCGACAAACAAAGATGTCGATTTGTCCCAGCCGTATTACTTTCCCGGTCCGGTTCTGCGGCGTATGACGGCGGAGCAGATCTGGGATTCTCTGCTGACACTGGCGGTCTACAAGCCCCAATCATTTACTCGTCCATCAATGGATGGGCTCGCGGCAGTGATCGATATGGACCTGGACAAAGCATCGCCAAAGGACGTACTGGCCATTGTTGACGAATTCAACGAGAAATACAGCGCAGGTGCTGAACGTAAGATCACGCGAGCTCGAAACTCCTACAAAGGCATGACGCTGGCACGAGCTTCGGAACTTCAGACGCCGCTGCCATCTGAGCATTTCCTGCGTCAGTTTGGCCAGAGTGATCGAGAGCTGATTGAGACGTCTGGTCGCACAGGCAGCGTGAGCCAGGTTCTTACGATGTTCAACGGCGAAATTACTCACATGATGCTGGAACGCGGCAGCGTGATCTATGACACCGTCATGAAGGCTCCGAGCACAAGAGACCGCCTGGACGCAATCTTTTATTCGATCCTGACGCGACCACCTCGCAGCAGCGAACGTGAAGTTGCAGAGCGAGAGATCAATGCATCTGGCTCGGCTGGCTTTGGTAACGTGATCTGGGCTTTGATCAACACCAAAGAATTCCTGTTCATTCAATAGTCCACGCACAACGGAAATATTTCTGTCGCCTCAGCGGCACATTCCTGTCAGAAGAAAACAACCATGCGAAACACATGTTCTAAGCTGGACGATGTCTCTCGTCGCAACTTTCTTGAGTCTCTTGCAAAGACCGCTTGGGGAGTCAGCATTCTGCCACTGTCTGAGTCATTGTTTACTTCGTCAGCGCAGGCGGCATCAACGCTGCAGGCTGCGCAGAAGGCTGAGCACGTTGTGTACCTGTTTATGAATGGTGCGATGAGCCACATCGACACGTTCGACCCCAAGCCAGGTGAAGAATCAGGTGGCGAAACAAAGGCCATCCAGACGTCCGTGTCCGGCCTGAAAATTGGCGAACATCTGCCAAAGCTGGCCGCCAAAATGGATCAGCTCACCATCATTCGATCGATGACAACAGAAACCGGTGCTCACGAGCAGGGCCAATACCTGATGCGGACCAGCTACAAGATGATCGGGTCGATTCGGCACCCGTTCATGGGAGCCTGGTTAACACATTTTGAAGGCAAAAAGAACAAAGACCTGCCCGGCAGCGTGCTGGTGGGCACCGGCAATCGCCATCCCGCTCAGGGATACCTGTCAGCTGCTGTCGCTCCCGCACCGGTCGGTAACCCTGCCACGGGGCTGCAGAATACCAAGTCCCCGAAGTATCTGGATGAAAAGAACTTCGAAAAACGCCGACGTTTGATTTCGCAGTTCGAATCAAACTTCAAGAAGAAGTACACCAATACGGAAGTGGCTGCGTATTCGGACTATTACTCAGAAGCTGTTCGGCTGTTGAAGACTCCGGACCTGGAGGCCTTCGATATCAGTAAAGAAGAGGCCTCCGTCAAAGAAGCCTACGGCGCAAACCGAATCGGCCAGGGCTGTCTGCTGGCGCGTCGGCTCATCGAAAAGGGAGTGCGGTTTGTTGAGATTGAGCAGGGCGGGTGGGACAACCACAACGACATCTACGATACGTTTGGCGAACGCGCAGGTCAGCTGGACACCGCCATCGCGACTCTGATGGATGATCTGAAGCAGCGAGGCCTGCTTAGTAAAACATTGATCGTTCTGGGAACAGAATTTGGCCGCACGCCGAAGATCAATCAAAACGCCGGACGCGACCATCACCCGGGTTGTTTTAGTACAATGATCGCCGGAGCGGGTATCGCTGGCGGTCGGATCATCGGCAAGACCGACAAGATTGGGAAATCAGTCGAAGACGGGCACTGCTATCCTCAGGATCTGAATGCCACGATCGCTTACGGGCTGGGCTTGCCAATCGAAAAGGAGATTTTTTCTCCAAGCGGACGTCCATTCAAAGTGGCTCACGAAGGCACACCGTTGAAGAGTTTGTTCGGGTGATTCGAATTCTGGGACAGACCAGTTGCCTGAAATTTCAAATTGATCAACCAGTTGTCGCCTCTGAGATCTCCGGTTAAGCCAGGCTGCTAACGCGCGCTGCTCTGCAGAAAACTCCGCGCTGCCTGCAGGAGTTCTTCTCTCGCGTCTTCAAACACGTAGTGCCCGGCATCTGAGATCGGATGCCGTTTGGCGTCTGGAAACCGCTGACAAAACTCTTCGTAGAAATGAGGACTAAAGCACCAGTCCTTCATCCCCCAGATCAGCAACAT
>CALFOL010000080.1 GCA_937919915.1 uncultured Planctomycetaceae bacterium | reverse complement strand
ACGATAGTCTGTACGAATGAACCCCCGCGAGAGTTTCGTAACAAGGCTATGCCGGGTGGCATCTGGGGGACATCGTTCCTATCGAGGTGCGTTCCGAAAACCCGCCACCCCTGACGAGGAAATCACAAAATTGCCATAAGTGACTTCTGCACAGCAACTTAAAAATCTGGAACAGTCGCCTCTAAACTGGCGAAACAGCGAAATGCAGGCTTCCGAACGGGAAAACCCTGCGCGACGGATGTTCACCATTCACCAATAGTGTCACCACCAGCTGCCGCTTTTCGGACGAGTATCCTGAGCGAAACGGACTGTTTCGGCCGTCAGAGCTGCTCACAAAGTCAATATCCGTCCTGAGTTTTGCAGAATCTGCTGGCGGGCCAGCGGCCGATCGAGCTATTGAAACAGAGGTCGCATTTTTTCGACGAGTTGAGGTCCACCGACATCGACGACTTTTACAACTCCGTCTCGCTCAACCAGCCAGACGCTGGGACTTCTCGAGATTCCCCAGAACCGAATCAGGGGACTGTTCCAGGATCTTTGAGCGGCGTCGGAGAAGAAAATCTGGTGGCCAGGGACACGATTGCTGCCGACAAAAGCCCGCAATGCGGTTTCGTCCTCGTCAAGCGGCACTCCGATGAATCGCAGCTTGCCGTTCGAAACGTCGTTTGCCTGCTGCAGTAGTGGCAACAGTTTGCTGATGAACTCTGCGTTCTCACTGTCCCAAAAATAGATGACGGTCACTTTATCAACAACATCTTCAGCGTTGATGTAGGCTCCGTCCAAAGTGGGACCTGCAAACTGAGACAGCTGTTTTCCGGGTAGTGCCATTCGCCGCAAAACAGCGGTCGCCTCCCGACCCTCAGTGGTGGCTCCGAAACGTTCTGTGAGCGCAGAGTAACACAGCTTCGCCTCGGTCCGCAGCCGACTCGCATCTGCTTCGGCTTCCACCACAACAGAATGCATCTCACAACTGCGCCCAGCGCCAAACAACAACGACGCAGCTCGCTCAGTGTGTTGCGGAAAGCGGTCAGCGAATTCCCGCGCCCAGCGTGAGAAGTTTTCGAACCACATTGGATCGCTGCGACCCTGCAGACGGGCTTTTGTATGAGCAAACTTTGCCAGATAGTAAATGCCGTCTGCGGCGTGGTCAGAGTCTGGATCACGATCATTCAACGACTGAACGTCGGCGTAAAGTTGAGTGATGTCCTGATCTGTACCATTCAAAGCCAGTTGATATCTCGCTTCCAGCAACTGCTTAATGCCCGCATCAAACGGCTCAGCCTGTTCCGCTTGACCGATTGTCAGCCGCAAAACGTCTGTCGCCAGTTTCACAATGTGCAGGTTTCGTTTTCGCCGAGTCTCATGGGCTTGATTGATATCGTCTTCAACGGGTGCGGCGCGCAATTGTCGAATTGTCTTCAACAGGGTCAATACATCGGTCGCACGATCCGCAGATTCGGTTGACGTCATGACACCGCCATCGGGTGGCAGTTCGCCGGCGTCCGGATTGTTGACAGACACTGTCAGACCGGCAAACTCCGTCGTTACAGCAGAGTCAGAGTCGGTACTTTGGCTGCAGCCAACGAACAGTGTTGACGCAACAGTCACGACGATAAAGCAGAAGCGACTCATGAGTCTCGGGCTTTCGATCTCAAAAAACAGCCATATTAAGAATGTGCCGTGCTGGTAATTTAGATCATCGTTCCCAAATCGAGAATACGAGTCCGGCGTTACTGGCGGGAGCGATAGCGTTCACAATGCGAGAATCCCGTGCGACATCCTGTCAATGCGGCCCGGAATTCACTAGTTTCTGTCGACTTTCAGCAACGAAATCATCACGCCAAGAATAAGGGCCTTCCTATGGCGGAATCTCCTCAGAGTCTCCACATCCTTGCGATTCACGCGCACCCCGACGATATCGAATTCCAATGCGCTGGAACGTTGCTGCGTTTGCGGGCAAAAGGACACAAAATATCCGTCGCCACGATGACCCCCGGCGACTGCGGCAGTGCGGAGATGAATCAGGACGAAATCGCCGATGTCAGACGCGGCGAAGCGGCGGCGGCGGCGAAAATTCTTGAGGCGAAATATACGTGCCTGGAATATCGTGACCTGTCAATCGTCTTCGATAACGACAGTCGCCGACGCATGGCAGAGTTTCTGAGACGCACAAAACCTGACATTATCCTGACGGCGTCTCCCGTCGATTATATGCACGATCACGAAATCACCAGCATGCTGGTGCGGGACGCGTGCTTCAACGCGTCTGTGCCGAACTACAGAACACGGCAATGGGATCCGGCGACTCCGGCAACAAAGATCCCCTATCTGTACTATGTCGACGCGGTCGAAGGGACAGATCACTTCGGGAATCGTCATCCGGTAGATTTCGTGGTGGATGTCACCGAGCAATTCGAAACAAAGATCGCCGCATTGGCTTGCCACGCCAGCCAGAGAAACTGGCTACGGCAGCAGCATGGCATGGACGAATATCTCGACGCGTGTCGCAGGTGGAGCGAAAAACGGGGTACGGAAGTCGGGGCAGAGCATGGGGAGGGATTTCGGCAGTACAAAGGTCATCCACACCCTGCTGACAACATTTTGCTGGAATTGTTAGGCGAGCCGGGTACGTAAGTGCTGGACTGCTGAAGATGCCTGGAATTCCGGCTTCCAGAGTTTGAAAAAACGGGCAGAACCGCGAATGTCGGTTCGACGAGTCTGCGAATACGAGGTATCCTTGAGTGGTGAAGGCTCCAATCGATTCATTCTTCCACAATTGTTTTTCGACAACACAATCATGACCGACGTCGCAACAACTACAGACAAGCCACTGTTTACTGCAGTCGAAATCGAACAGTTCGAAGCTGACGATGTCGTGGCAGGTTCTGCAATCGGAAAGATGCTGTCGATCCTGTTTCTGTACACCGTGGCGGCAATGACGTTGGTCGGCTGGTGGACGATTGATTCGCAGCGACCCGCCGAGGTGGCGCCAGCAACGGACAGTGAACCAGCAAATCACTAAGCTGAGTTTTCGACGATAAAAAGATTCGCCGCTTTGCGACTTGCGATTCCGGACACGTTCTGCGACGGAAAACGCGGCGTCTTACCCCCCCGGCTGAGCGGATTCTTCCAAACGCATACGAGCGTGATCTGCCCACGGGCCACGTGAATCGTACTGCAGATACTTTGTCCAATACGCCAGAGCCTCAGCCATACGTCCCATTTGCTCAAGTAACTGAGCGTAATGCAGCAAGGCGTCCGGGTTCGACCCGTGAATTGAAATCGCCGTCAACAACGCTTCTTCCGCCGGAATCCAGTGACCGCGTTCTGTCTGCAGGCACCCTAACTGAGTCCACGCTTCGATAAAGTCCGGGGCAAACTCAATCGCACAGTGATAGCGTTCAATCGCCGCCTCGGTTTTTCCAGCGCGATACAAAGCGTCTGCCAGATGAAAATGTACGTCCGCCGGATCCGGAAAGACTGACTGATCGCAACCAGGAAAACCAGCAGGCTCTCGCAGTAACGCATGATCCGAAACCAGCAGCGACAAACAGTTGCGAAATGCGTTCTCGGCCGATTCGAAAGCACTCTCCTCTGACAGTCGGCACCCTTCATGAAACCAGTCATCCGCCGACCAGTCGTTCATGCCTCGATCATCCAACCGCAGCCTTGCTTCCTCGATGGAAAACGAAACCGGCATGTCGTCATCGGGATGCTCACCGACAGGACGCTCATCGTCGTCGTCAGGTTCCGTGGGGATGGTCGCCAGGGGATGAGGGCGATTGCCGGTTTCCTGAACCTCGTCCTGCACAACCAGCGACAAATGCGGCGGCTGCGGTCGTGAATCAAAGTCCAGCAAACGCTGCCCGGTACGGGGATTCAGCACACCATGCGAATCACGCAGCAACACTTTCTCGTCCTGCACCAGCAGGTTCAGCTGAGCCAATGATCGATCGGTGCCGACCATGGTATGACTGAGTTCTGTCAGACTGCGTTCGAGCACTTCCGGACGAACGCCTTCATCCAGCAGTTTTGCCAAACGCTGAGCACTCGCGACTTCTCGAAAGTCGAAGTACGGCAGGCGACACACTCGGCGAACAGGACGAATCAAACCGATTCGAGACCAGCGGCGAATCATTCCCACCGGAACATCCAGCAGCCTGGACAGCATTGCTGGTGTATACGACCGTTGAATTTCTTCACGGCGTTCGTTCAGGCCAATCAGATGCAACCAGTCAGATTCTCCAACGACACGAATCTCCGCGCCTTCGGCGATCAACTGCGTCACTTGAGCCAACTTCTGTGACGCGGCACCGTCTTCTTCCAGCGGCCAGCCTTCTTCGCCAACAACCAGCATCGTGACGCTGCCAGACACCGACTGCACAGCTCGACCGCCATACGTTTCGACCAGTGCCGCGGCGTCTCTGTGGATCATCGAAGCCAGCGTGCCGGTAAAGGACACGCACTCGCCGGACAGCGGCAGCGAACTGCTGATCTGACGGTTCTTGAGGTCAGGGGATTCCGTTGATTCGACCACTGGGTTGATTGCCACTATCACTTCCTGGACGTTGGATTCCACCGAGAATCCGTGACTGTTTTCTGCGAACATACCGTCGAAAAACGTCGAACGGTAGCAATCGGACCATCTAGTGATATAAGACTGCAGATTCGCAGGCACATCATGGTCACCACTGTGAAAAATCTGCGTTTGCTGCGAAGGATTTTTCCGCAGTAATCTGATGTCGGGCTTGACTGATCGTTAAACCCAGCCATCCCGGGCGGTAAGACAACCGCCGTCGTTAACCTGTTACGACAATCTAAAGCATCCACACCACCGAGAATCGAATGTCAACAATTCAATCCAGCGACCCAT
>CALFOL010000079.1 GCA_937919915.1 uncultured Planctomycetaceae bacterium | reverse complement strand
TGCCACCGATCGAATATCGGCGATATCAACACACCATGCAGACTCGAACTTAGGTCAGCAATACGGGGCTCGTCGGCATAAACGCTTCGGTCGACAGAGCACGCGTGGGAAAAACAGCACACCTTGTCGCCACACCCGAAGATGGCGTTTTTGCTGCATTTTCCACGATGTTGCGCCGGCGCAGCATCTGTTGCGTTTCGGCATCATTCTGCCGGGAGTGCGATTCCGTCCCAACGGGACGACATGTTGTAGCCAGGGACGTGAGTCGGCTGATGCCTGTCGCCACTTCGTGGCTGAATCGCATCTTTATTCCCTACGCCAGCTTCTTGACGGCTACCGTACCTGCGGGACTGTTCTTCACTTCGTAACCGGCGGATTCGATCTGAGTGCGCAGGGCATCTGACGTCGCCCAGTCTTTGGCCGCTCGAGCGTCATCGATCGCCTTGCACAACGCATGGATGTCGGCATCGTCACCGCCGCTGCTGCTGTCGGAATCTCCCAGGGGAGCCACCGCCAGAACGCTGTTGATCCGGTTGAACACGGCCAGAGCCTCCGCGGCATTCTCCGGTTCGCTGCTGGTCCACGGCAGAACCACGGCCAGTGCCCTGGAAAAATTCAGGTCGTCTGCCAATGCTTCGCCGAAGGCTTTCAGCACAGGATGATCGAAATCAACCTCCACGACTTCGTCTCCCGCGGCTGCTTCCAGTTTGGCACGGAATTCCGTCAGACGTTTGACGATGCTGGCCGAATCCACCAGGCCCTTCTTCGTGAAGTTCATGTTCGATCGGTAGTGCGACTTAATCAGTTCCAGTCGCAACACAGCCGGATGCACATTAATGCCCGTCGCACGGCCTTCCAGCACATCGCGCACCGTCCAGAAGTTCCCTTTGCTCTTGGACATCTTTTCGCCTTCCACCAGCAGAAAGCGAGCGTGCATCCAGAACTTTGCGAACGCATCTGCGCCCGTGGCACCGCGGGACTGCGCGATCTCACACTCGTGATGTGGAAAGATCAGGTCTTCGCCGCCCGTGTGAATGTCAATCACGTCTCTGCCAAGACGTTTGCGAGCCATGCACGAACATTCGATGTGCCAGCCTGGATAACCGGTGCCCCACGGAGAATCCCATTTCATAATGTGAGCAGCATCGGCTTTCCATAACATGAAGTCGGCGGGGTGCCTTTTATTGGCCTGGTGCTCTTCGCTGATGCGGCCGCCTTGACCCGTACGCAGATGATCGAGCGTGTTGCCGCTGAGCTTTCCGTAATCAGGGAAACTTTCAACGCTGTAGTACACAACACCGTCGGGACCGACATAGGCGTGGCCCTTGTCGATCAATTGCCTGATCATGTCCTGCATGATGTCGATGTTATCGGTTGCCTTCAGGATGTTGTCCGGTTCGAAGGCAACTTCCACACCCAGCAGCTGAGCGTCCTCCAGAAACGCTTTCATGTAGAAGTCGGCGATCTGATACGGGTCTTCCGGATTTTCCACAGCACCTTCCGGTACCTTGCCCGACTTCTTGTCTTCTTTGACGCGTTGAGCCGCTGCCTGCATTTTATCTTCGCCGCCGCCGTCCGCGTTACTGTCGTCTGTCATATGCCCGACGTCAGTAATGTTCATCACGTGGTGAACTTTGTGACCGAAGAACTGCAGTGTCCGACGAATCACGTCGGCAAACAGGAACGACCGGAAGTTGCCAATATGAGCGAAGTCATAAACTGTGGGACCGCAGCTGTACATGCGAACGCAGTCGCTGTCGACGGGTGTGAAAGTTTCGGTGGTATTCGTGAGTGTGTTGTAGAACTTGATCTGCATGGGATTATCTGGATTCGGCAGAGGACCTGGACGTACAATAACACAATAACTGCGTCTCACTGGAACCACGCGAGTGGTCACTCTTCGGTGTCATCGTCAGCCCGCGAAGACCTCCGACAGCTCCGCAGCGTGGCATCGCCGGAACAACTCAGTATCATGACAACAGGCGGAAGAGCATAGTTAATCGGTCGCATTCGCGGCAGACCTGAATGCTGTGCCGGCGCTCTATTTTCCTGAACATCCTGTTTTCCGGATTGCAAACGCAGTTGTCGCGCACAATCGAGACCAAAATATGAGTCGCATCTTGTTTTTCCTCGCCATTGCCGGCCCACTGATCTGTCAGGCCTCCGCGGACGAGACCACACCTGCCCGCCCAGTCTGGACAAACAAACACCTGACTGGTTCTCCCGAACCCCCGCCACCGCTGAAACAGACGCTGCGGTTTCCGAAGTTGAAATTCAACCACCCGCTGTACATTGAACGAGATTCCGCGAACCAGCGATTATGGGTCATCTGCCAGTCAGGTCAGATTTGGTCTTTTGAGGACGATGCAGCCGTTGAACAGGCGGACAGTTTTATCGATCTGAAGCGCGAATTCCAGAATCTGGTGGCCCATCCTGTGGCAGCCAATGTCGGCAGCGCTTTG
>CALFOL010000078.1 GCA_937919915.1 uncultured Planctomycetaceae bacterium | reverse complement strand
CGTAGCCATCTGTGTTCTTGTTTGAAACTGTGATGACGACGTTGCCAGCAGACAGACGGACCGTTCCCAATCCTTCGAAGGCGTCTTTTGTGGATTTCTTCTGCTGGTTCACCTGAAATGATTTCGTCAGGTCGCCCTGCGTCAATGTCACGGGAACATTGGTAGCGCGGTTGCTGTTTGTGGAATAGACCATGCCGATTCGGTAGTCGCCATCCGCGGGGATCGTGGCCCTAAACATCGCCGTTTGCAGTCCTTTGCCGTCGTTGGAATCGTGGCGATAGCCGATGCCGACAAACGGGCTGATCTGCGCACTCGAACTGTCGAACCCAATGCGATCAGCGGATTCTTCGTCGATGACGATCCCTGGCAGCGACTTTACGTCAATGCCGGAGGCAGCGACGCGTTTCGGTCCGGTCCATTCCAGTACCTGGCCATCGGCAACCAGCTGTGCCTGCAGCATTGCTGTGTCTATGTCCTGCACAGCCATATTCTGCTGGATCGACTGCATCGCTGCGGTCGCGGCCGACTGGCCCAGAACCATGAAGACCGGTTCCATCCGAATTGAGCCGAACGCCATGTGCGTGGCGCTCAGGCAAACAGGAACGAACAGGTTCGAACATTCATCCTTCTTCGGAACAATTGAGCCGTAAGCTATTGGATACGGAGAGAACCCACCAACCTGAACGTCGCCTTCGTTTTTGACAAAACCTTCCGGCGTCAGATGACGCTGCACGTTGTGAGAATCCATCGTATAGGCTGCCAAGCCGACAGCGAACTTCGCAACTTCCCGCCCCTGGCAGTGGTGCTGCGTCATCACTTCCATCCCAATCATCCGACGGGCTTCTCGAATGTACAGTTGCTGCTGCCAGCCATCAGCGCGTTCGAATTCATCTTTGCACGTACCCCAACGTGAAACTTCGTTTCGGAAGTTTTCAGGAACGCGAGGATGATTGGCAAGTGCCCACATCAGTCCTCGCTGATAATCGCGATGACGTGCAACGATTTGGTCTCTTTCCGCATACGTGGCCGTGGGGTAATTGTAGTTCTGTCCAATGAAATCGGTGCTGAAACCTCGATTGTTGTTCACGTCGGTCTTGCGATTAGGCATCGTTCCGTTTGACCATGGCAGTGTCCCGGCCCCCGCTTCGAAATTCCGAAACATCAATTCATACAACTGCTCGTCGTAATTGTCCGGCTTTGTGAACGGGATTCGGTTGTCCGGATGATCGCTCAGGCACATGCGAAAACAATACGCCTGCACACGGTGATCGGCCGCCCCTTCTTCTCCGGGCCCCGCAGGATCTACGCCTGGCAGCAGTCCACTCGACGGATCGTAGGCCTTCACCCAGGGGTCAACCCCCTTAACGAACTGATGATGAATGGAACGTTTCGTCTGGACGCCGCTGAGTGTCTCACCGTACTGAGCGTTGGCCTCACGACCGACGGTATTGGAGACGCCTGCTTCCGCCATGAGATCGCCTTCGTAGGTTGCATCAATGAATGTGCGACCACGGATAATCAGCCCGCCTTCGGTGCGAATGTCTGTGATACGAGCTGCTTGTTTTGATACTCCATTACCGCCTCTAATCAGCCGTTGTTCGTAGTGAACGGGGATCTGGTAGTCATCCACAAAGCTCTGCATCACTTTAAGTGCAGCGGACGGCTCGAAGGTCCACAATGTGTCTTCCGCAGCGCCGGTGCGACTCTGGCCGCCACTGCGGTATTGATCCTTCTGCTGCCACTTCCAGTTTGCGTCGTCATTGTAATGTTGTCGAATACGACGATAGAATTCTCGCGAAATGCCACCAATGGCCGCTTTGTTGCCGATGTCAGTTTGCCCAAGCCCACCGGTGGTAAGCCCGCCAATCCGGCGCGTGGGTTCGATAATAACAACAGAGCCGCCCATACGTTTGACCTGCACGGCGGCAGCGACGCCAGCTGATGTACCGCCGTAGATCACGACATCACAACTCAACGCTGGAGTCTTCTGTGCGGCCATCACCGGATTGGCAACGTGAGCGGCTGCAAGTAAAAAAACAACCACCGTGAGCATAAAGTTGATTCTCATATTTGATCCCTTTCGGCTGAGATCGTACTAAAGAATCGTTTAAGAATCGAATGGTGCGGAAGATGTTTTCGTCGAGGTTTCGGTGTCTGCCGCACAGCTCACAGGGACGTGGCCATCAGTGAGACATTCGTAGCTGGCAATTTTCGTCGATCTTTCGCATCATTTAGACTCAGGCACACACGACACGACGTTAGCACCAAGGGACCAGGTTATGAATACGTTTTACTGCCCGCTCTGCGCCGCGTTATTGACGTTCTCGATGATCGTAGTCGGACGGGCAGATGAAAAGTCGACTGCAAACGACCTTGTGACGCCGGAAATGACCAACGACGCGCCGGCAGCGGGGCGACGAGTTCGCCAGGTGGCGCCGGAGTACAAAGGGACGGATGTCTATCACGCCTTGTATCTGCCGGTCGACTGGAAGCCGGTCGGAAAGTATCCCGTGATTGTTGAGTACACAGGTAACAGGTTTCCGGCATGTGGTTCGACCGGTGAAGTCAAAGACGCGAACCTGGGATACGGCATCAGCGGGGGCAAAGGCTTTATCTGGGTCTCAATGCCGTACATCGAAACAGGCTGCCAGCAGAACGCGGTGACATGGTGGGGCGACAAGCAAGCGACTGTCGACTACTGCAAATTTAACCTGCCCAGAATGTGCGAGCAGTTTGGCGGAGATACTGAGAGCGTGTTCATCTGTGGCTTTTCGCGCGGGGCGATCGCTTGCAGCTACATCGGACTGGCTGACGATCAGATTGCCGCACTCTGGAAAGGCATGTTCACTCACGACCATTTTGATGGAGAGCGAACGTGGGGCTATCCCGACAGCGATCGTGAGTCTGCTCTTAAGCGACTTGCGCGACTAAAGGGTCGACCAGTGCTGGCGTGCGGCACAGCCAACGATTTCCTCAAAGATCACACGGACCTGGCGCAGTTCACATTTCTGCACGTCCCCGTAGCCTCGATTTTCAACATCCCGGATGGCAAAGTGATTCACGCCCACACTGATCTGTGGATGCATCGCGACAGCGAATACCGCGACAAGGCTCGCAAGTGGCTGAACGAGAATGTGTCGAATTGAATCAGCAGGATTACGCCGTAAAGTGCATGAGAAACAACTGGCAGATGTTAGCCGCATTCAGGGCAAGCATTGTGGCTCAACTCAAGCTGATCATTGACCACAACACACGAGACCGTTTCGTGCTTCGAGACGTGCGTCTTTTTTTCCCTATGCGCCAACAGAACGGAGCCGCGGCTAATTCGTGATTCTGAGTTTGCGCGTCTTGGAGTATGCACCGGGTTACGTGACTGGTGCAGGGCGCCGAATTTAGGTTCCGGAGGGCATTCGACTGTTTACGGAACCGGCGAAGAGTCGCGAGCCCATCGAATGGCCCGTGTGTTTTCGCAACGTTTTGACTATTTTGAAGGCTACGCGGTCGCCCATTCCGGTTTTTGCGACAGCTTGTCATACAATCCCATGTTGATGGGGCGTCCTTGCCCCGTCAACGTTTGCGGATGGACGCCGCTAAACTGGATCGCTGCAGTGTTCCGCTGTGGCACTCCGATCTTTTGATCGTGGCTTCTCTACTGCGATCGACCGCGGCTCCTCGTCGCCCATCAACATGGGATGGACGCAGGGCCCGGCCTAGCTTTTTGTGGATGGCGTGTCGCCCGGCAATAGGCCGGGTCGCCGCAGGGTGGTAACAACTGATCCGAGTCGGCTATACTTTTTTACTAAGTTAGCAACCATTCCATGGATGCGCGGCGACGCCCATCAACAATTTAGGATTTGAGGTCCGCGAGGTACGAGCCGGAACTCAAAT
>CALFOL010000077.1 GCA_937919915.1 uncultured Planctomycetaceae bacterium | reverse complement strand
TCATTTCGATTGGCTCCGGCGGGATTAAACCCTGCGTGTCAGCTCACGTCGGCGACCAGTTCGGTAGCTCTAACCAGCATCTATTGAGCAAGGTTTACCAATGGTTCTACTTTAGTATCAACGCGGGTTCCTTTGTGTCAACCTTGCTGACACCATGGTTGCTGCAACACTATGGACCGCACTGGGCGTTCGGAATTCCCGGCGTGCTGATGGCGTTGGCAACGATTCTGTTCTGGATGGGCCGTCGAGTCTTCGTTCACATTCCGCCAGGTGGTTCCGGCTTCCTGAAAGAGACATTCAGCTGGACCGGAATTTCGGCCTTGCTGAAGCTCAGCGTTATCTTTGCGTTCGTTGCTGTCTTCTGGGCGTTGTTCGATCAGACAGGTTCGTCCTGGGTCCTGCAGGCGAAGAATCTGAACCTGAGATGGATGGGTCGCGACTGGCTGCCGTCGCAGATTCAGGCGGTGAATCCGATTTTGGTGCTGCTGCTGATTCCGCTGTTTCAGTTTTTGATCTACCCGGCGATTGACAGTGTCTTCAAGTTGACGCCGATTCGAAAAATCGGCATTGGGCTGTTCGTGATGGTCGGTGGATTCGCAATCGTCGCGATGTTGCAGGAACGGATCGACGCGGGAGCTCAACCATCGATCGCCTGGCAATTCTTTGCGTATGGCGTATTGACCGCAGCGGAAGTGATGGTGTCGATCACGTGTCTGGAGTTCGCTTATACTCAGTCCCCAAAGACGATGAAATCCGTGGTGATGGCCGTCTTCCTGGCGTCCGTCTCCCTGGGCAATGTGTTCACTGCAGTTGTTAATAACTACATCCAGACGCCGGCTGTTTCATCATTGGCAGGAGAGGCCGTCGCCAATATGACTGCGGGGACGCCGATCGGAAATTCTAAGTGGAACGCAACCGTGGAAGCCGAAGGAGACGGACGTGTGATTCGGGAATTGGGGCCGGACGGCAAGTCTGGCACTGACGACGATGTCATACTAACACTCGATCAAAACGGCGAAATGACAGGAATAGACACCCCGTCCAAAGCAGCATTCGAAGCCGCCGCAAAGATCATTGAGGCAGCGTTCTTTTCCGGTGATGGAGACGATTCGACGAAGAGCCTGCCGACTGAAGAAGTCGGTAAAACTGCGCTGCAGTCAACGACAGACGCGTTCGGAAATCAGATTCTGTACAAGCTACAGTCTCGCGACAGCTATCAGCTGGTTTCGGCCGGAGCGGACAAGACAGACGCAACACAGTGGGACATGATTCTAACCGGTTCCGTAAGCCGCAGTGCGCCAGCGAAAGCGGGCGGGGATCCGGTGCAGGGCGAACCGTACTTCAACTGGCTGGAACGCCGCATCATCGAACAGAAATCCGGCGGCGACGAATCCAAAGTTCCGGCAATCAAACAGGAACTTCTGGACGGTCGGGGTAGCGGCACAGAAACCACGTTTTCGCACGACTTCGCCGTAGGTGGTCGCACGTTGCTGGAAGGTGCAGCCTACTTCTGGTTCTGGACCAAGTGCATTCTGGCGACGGCCATTCTGTTCATCCCAATCGGCTTGATGTACAAAGAAAAGACATACATCCAGGACGAAAACGATGGTGCCGCTGCGGAAACGATCGAGGATCTTGAGGCATCAACTGAAATTCATTGAGTTTCCAGGGACGGCGACTTCCTGTTCCTGCAACGCAATCGGCGTTGCAGGAACCGCTCGTCCGTCTTAACTGGACTGCGGCGGGCGAAACCACCACCATGCCGCGATGCCCGTAACTATCGTCACGGTCGCTCCGCCCAGGTGTCGAACC
>CALFOL010000076.1 GCA_937919915.1 uncultured Planctomycetaceae bacterium | reverse complement strand
GCCGCCCGACACCTACGTCTACCTCTTGCTGTCTGACAACCTGAATTTTTCGAATGGTTTCACGAAAAACACAGAGTGGCTCCAATCCGATCCGGAATCAGAAGTTTTTCAGGTGGCACGTATCGTGCAACTTATCAAGAGTGTAGAACAGTCCGAGAATCAACGTCTAAAGGACGGGCTCGGCCAGTATTTTGAAACCTTCGAAACGCTCCGGAAGCAATTTCCTGAAAATGCTGTACTGCTTCAATTCGCATTGAGTCGAGTAGTGGATGAGTTCGATTTGGAGGAGGCTGAACGACTTGTTGCTCAGATCCCGGCCGAGAATCGAGACAGCGTTTTGCTTCGCCGAAAAGCGTGGTTGAAGTTCCAGCAAGGGGAATTTGAAGAGTGCAGAACGCTGTTGGAGCAGTCGTTGGCTGAGCACGCTCTGGATTGGCATACGTGGCACGACCTTGCTGCATGCCGCAGGCGGCAAGGTGACACGCAAGGTGCTCAGCAAGCTTCGCAGATTGCGGTTCAGGGCAAAGAGCTGGGAAAGATTCTATTGCAACTTTCTGACGCTGCGGCCATTCCACCGGAGACGCTTCTGAGCATTAGCAAATATGCCGAAGCATGCGGCAACCAACCGGTTAGTGTGGCAGTCTACAGGCACCTCCAGATGGCGGGACCAATTCCCCAATAGAGGTGCAAACAGGGATCAACCCCTGAATTCGGAAATGTGATGAATTCGGCGACGTGCATTCCCGACTTGAATGGCTGGGGGTGCTCTACAATTTCGCTGCTGCATCACAGGGCTGGGGCAACTTTCACTCGTCTTCATTCACTTTAATCTGCTGATTTGCATTAATTGGGCCGGTAACAATCTGCTCCTGACCATTCGGCCACTGAATTCGAACGGTCTCAACGATTGTTTGTTCACCAAGACCGAAGTAGAGGGGAATAGAACTTTGGGAAAGGTAGCCCGTTGATCCGTTGTTCAGCTGCCGCTGACTCCCCTTTTTCGTTTCTACAATAACCACAGCACCCAGCGCGCTCCGACCTGACGATGATCCGGTTAGCTTAACTTTCAAGTAATTGACGCTGCTGAGTTCATTCCGAAACACCTGTGGTGAAGTGTTAAACTCATTGGTCACGATGTCTAAATCGCCATCGTCGTCGTAGTCAAACACGGCAGAAGAGCGGGTTCCGGTTGCAGACCAAATCATATGCACGCCATCTCGTCCCTGACGCAACCGATTTTCCGAATCCTGCCCTGAAAAATCCAGCGAGAACCACGGTGCGATGCGGCCGGATAGCGGACGTGGTTCGATTCCGGCGCGGAACTGGGTATCCAGAAACTTCTGTCCTGCTGAGTTCCACAGCAGAGAATTGACACCGTATCGATACGGAAAGCACATGCTCGAACACAAGAACGCGTCCTGAAAGCCATCGGCGTCGAAATCGCCGCTACTCAGCCCCCACGGCCAATAGTTTTCCGCGTTGATATCGTCGGAGATCTCCTGAAACTGCCCGGCCTCTGTTTGCCGGTAAAAGGCGTTGCCATAGATGCTGCGACCGTCGCTTTTCACGAACTCCTCAGGCCACGTGATCTTCGATTTCTCCTTTTCCTGATCTGGTCCAACGTCCACACTCATGTCGGAGTGCATGTCTGTTAGAAACAGATCGAATAAACCGTTGTTGTCAAAATCAGCGACTGCTGCTCCCATTGTTCCCCACGGAGTCTTTTTAAAGTACTCGTTTGTCCGATCCGTAAATGTCTTTCCATCATTATTGACATACAGATGGTCGTGCCCCTGCATGTTGCAGACAAACACATCTGGCCAATTGTCATGGTTAATGTCAAAGACAATTGCTTCTCCGGACCAACTGCTGTCGGCGCCAATCCCTGTTGCCTCGGTCACGTCCTCAAAACGGTTGCTTCCCAGATTTCGGTACAGTCGTGAGCCTTCCGTCAAGTCCGCCGACAGATGCCCGGAAAAAGCGTCCGGCCGACCGACATAGTACTGCAGGTCCGTCTCGGGCTGGCTATTGGCGAGATCATGACGCACCGTGGCATGCTCTTCCGTCGTGAATTTCCCAACGTTCGACAGAAACATATCCGGTAGTCCGTCGCGATCGTAATCAAAGAACGTCCCCTTTGACGAATGGCCACGGTAGTCCAGTCCGGCTGCGACCGTCACGTCTGTGAACTTTCCCTTCCCGTCGTTTTCCAGAAGGACGTTCCCGTCACGAATGCTCGTGACGAACAGATCCACATCGCCATCGTTGTCTGTGTCGCAAAACGATCCGGCAACCGACAAGCGGTCTGGCAGGCCCACACCTGCACTTTCGGTCACGTTTTCGAAGACTCCCTCCCCCGTGTTTCGCCACAATTCGTTTGGGCCAACCTGGGAGGTGAAATAGATGTCCAGCAGGCCATCATTGTCGATGTCTGCGACGCTTATGCTGTTTCCGTGATCATAGTGGTTCACCAAAAGCCGATGACGCTGGTCGTCTACGATCTGCGGCGAGAAAGTAATTCCAGTCGAAGCTAAAGCCTGCGTGAAATTCAGATTCGGGGCAACCCCGGCTGTTAACAGGGCTTGCTTTTCCTTTTCGGCAAGTCTGAACAGCCATTCCCCTTCAAGAATATTCGCTGGTTGAGCGATATGTCCGACATCTTCAGGCAGACGCAGATGGGTAAGAAGTTCTGCATCGGGCGTGAATTCCGGAAGCAGGATATTCATCGCAGTCCAAAGTTCATTGAATCCCTTTTC
>CALFOL010000075.1 GCA_937919915.1 uncultured Planctomycetaceae bacterium | reverse complement strand
GTTGAGCGAGTAGTTCAAGAAAATCAGTCCGTCCGGAACCCCGATCCGGCTTTCGACGGGTCAGCGCGTTCAGAATGGCGTTTTCAGCGACACGATGCAGCCATGTGCGAAATTTCGCCCGCTGCGGATCGTGCGGCCGTTTTTCCATAGCGCTGGAGATGGAAATCATCACCTGCTGGACAAGATCCTCGGCGTCGGCTGTCTGCAAGCCACGACGCATCGCCAGACGTTCGATCACCGGGCCCATAGATTTCGACGAACTCTGTCCAGGCGTCCTGATTTGTCGGATCACGAACGCGAAGCAGCAGACTTGTACGAGTTTCCGGATTCACAAACAGGCCTGCAGGATTTGGGAATGGTGGAGACTGCCAGCGGATGCCATGCGGGTGTCAGTGTGCCACTGGTCCTGTCCGCAGACCCACCACTTTGTCGGTCAGTCAGCATCGTGTCAAAGTCGAATTCACAGAATTCACATTAAAACAGACGATGATCGAATTGGTCCGGGTTGTTGGATCTCAAGGCTGCAAACGTCCTTATCGAGCAGCGGTTTTGGCCGAAGTGTGCCTGGCAACAAATGTCAATCGGGCGAGCTTACCGGTTGTTCGGCCTGGTGAATCTGGGAGGTTAATTCCTGTCGCCCCGAGGTGGGCAATCAGCTTCGGGCAAATCCATGTGTTTTAACGACTGTGCCGGTGGTGCCTTTTACTTCAGGAGGCTGTTAGGGCGATACCGAACATAGTCGAACTGAAATTGATGTGCGCACCGACGAGCATTCGCTCGACCAGGCTGCGGCCTCCAACCACTCTTTAACAAGAGCTGCAGAACCATGAGTCTGTCATTCCGATCAAATAACCGTTCCAATTCACGTCGTCGCAATCAGATTTCGGCACCCGCCGAAGTTGAGACGTTCGAGTCTCGCCTGCTGCTGACAACGACACCGGGGATTCTTACACCCTCCGGAACGATCAACCTCGACGCCGCTGTTGATGGCTCGACACCAACGGTCGAGTTTTCGTGGGAAGCCGTCGACAACGCGGTCTCCTACGAGCTGTGGGTCAGCAGTCTTGGAAGTTTCGAACGAATTCTACTGATGGAAGGCATCACTGGCACCACAACCGACATTCCTGTCACTGATCTGGCAGAAGGCGGCCTTCGCGTGTGGGCTCGTGCGAACCTGGCGGGCGGTGGAGTTTCCGCATGGTCAACGGGAAGCGATTTTCAACTGAACATTCGACCGGTTCTGACTGGCCCCGGCGCGGATAATGCCAGACATCTGACAGACGATACCACTCCTGAAATCACCTGGGTGGCAACCAACGAAGCACAGTCGTTTCAGTTATGGGTGACCGACCTGACAACCGGTGCAATCACCCGCTATACGGCTGACAACATCAGCGTGGAAATACTTCCGGCGGACCCCGACCTTGAGGTTCCGGTTCTGGACGCTGATGGCAATACAACTTTCGCAGAGCGGCGCACCTTCAATGTTCCGGACGAGTTGTCGATTGGTCGCTATCGGACCTGGATTCGCTCTGTTGATATCGACGGTGGTCTGTCTAACTGGAGCGACCCGTACACTTTCGATATCGGACCGCGACCACAAAACTTAAGCCCTGCGGCGCCGAGCTTCTTTTCCGCGCCACTGCTTACCTGGAGCCACGTCAGTCGTGCAACATCGTACGAAGTCTTCGTTGCTCGATCGACAGCCGGTGGAGTCAACACGCCGATTTATCGTGAGACAACGAACTCGACCGGATTTCAGATTCCCGAAAATCTGGCACCCGGTGAGTACGTGTTCTGGGTGCGAGCAATAATCAGCGGCACCAATATCCCAACTGTTTACGGCGCCTGGAGCGCACCCAGTCGATTTGGCACGCTGGTCCCGCCGACGGTCACCGGTCCGGTCGGTGCAGAAGGCGATGTCACGGATTTGCGTCCAACTGTTGAATGGACGTCGATTCATGGGGCCGGGACGTACGAAGTACTCGTGCACAAACGAGATTCTCGACCGCCGTTTCTGCAAACATTCAGCAACGCGACGTCGATGACGTTCACCACCGACCTGGCCGCTGGCTCATACACAGTCTGGGTTCGCGCTGTCGACACGCGTGGGGATTTTTCCGACTGGAGCGATCCGCTCTTCTTCCAGGCGACCGGTGGTCGAACAGTCATCACCTCGCCTGCAGCCGGAGGTGTTGTTGACTTTCCGACGTTTACGTGGATCAGTGTTGCGAATGCTGCCAGCTACGAGGTTTGGATTTCGGAAGTTGGTGGACGATCTCCATTCATTAACGCGACAGGGATTGGCGGTACCTTCTATAC
The DNA here is from genome assembly GCA_937919915.1 of uncultured Planctomycetaceae bacterium. GTDB lineage: Bacteria > Planctomycetota > Planctomycetia > Planctomycetales > Planctomycetaceae > Fuerstiella. The sequence goes on along the minus strand of CALFOL010000075.1, from coordinate 4,930 downwards.
TCCGATTAATCCGGCACTGCCTGGTGCAACACCGTTTCCTGACGGCAACTACCGGATCTGGGTAAGAGCAATTTTTGCTGACAGCACGACGAGCCCCTGGAGTAATGGGGTCAACTTTGTGGGTGGCATCGTCGTTGAGAACGAAGTCATCAGCGACGTGGAAATTCAGCTCACCAGTCTGCGAGCAGAAGGGCCAGCCGAATCTGTACCGCAAGCGGCAACAATGCAACCCGACAACAGCGTGCCGACTGAAGCGGACGTCGAGTCGCAGGAATATGCCCTGACCACACCAGCTAACACGGTGGACGGATTGATCACTGATCAGGCCGCTGCTGATGCAGACGCTGATATTCTGACGCAACTTGCGAAAGATTGCGTCGATTCAGAGTGGTGGGCCGATCACAACGTGTCGGCGTAACTAAAGTCGCTTGCCACTCACCCCGAAGCATCGGCACCTCCCAGACCTGGATTCGGATTCGGGGCTTGAGCCGTGTTTGCTCCTACGCTGTAAAACATCATGGCGTGGGGTAAGTGAGTCGGCGCAGCCGATGAATGCCACCCCAAGTCGCGTGTCAAAACAACTTCAACTCTGAAGGCGTGGCACGCCGAACGCTGTGGAACCGTTGGCGTTGATTGTGGCCCGATTTCCGCCAAAGACGCTCGTCCCGTCAATTCAATCACTCGTTGTGCCACCACACCATCACGGCAAAAAGTAAACTGCACTAGCGTTGTGCCGCGTTTTTGCTAAACAACAACCACTGCGTCTCATTCAATTTCGTTCCCCCTGTCATAGAAGAAAGACAGACGGATGCCCATCCTTCAGGACAATTCGTACTCCATCGGCCGTACTCCTCTGGTAAGGATCAATCGCCTTGCGGAAGGTCTGCCTGCAATCGTGCTGGCAAAGATCGAAGGCCGAAATCCCGCGTACAGCGTGAAGTGTCGTATCGGCGCGTCAATGATCTGGGACGCCGAAGAACGCGGCGTGCTCAAACCTGGCATGGAAGTTGTTGAACCAACCAGCGGCAACACAGGTATTGCCCTGGCGTTTGTGTGTGCAGCGCGCGGCTACAAACTGACGCTGACGATGCCGGACACAATGTCGGTCGAACGACGCATGATGTTGCGAGCTTTCGGAGCGAATCTTATCCTGACACCAGGTGCCGAGGGCATGAAGGGGGCGATCAGCAGGGCGACCGAATTGTCTGAACAGGACAACTTCTATATGCCGCAACAGTTTTCGAATCCGGCGAACCCGGCAATTCATGAGAGAACAACGGGGCCGGAGATTTTCGAAGACACCGAAGGGAAAGTCGACATTTTTGTGGCGGGCGTCGGCACCGGCGGCACGATTACCGGAGTCAGTCGTTACCTGAAACACGAAAAGGGCCTGGCGATTAAGACAATTGCTGTTGAGCCGACCACCAGTCCGGTTCTGTCGGGCGGAGAGCCGGGCAAACATCCGATCCAGGGGATTGGCGCGGGTTTCATTCCTGACAACTGTGACACCAGTCTGATCGACGAAGTTGTGCAGGTGTCTGGTGAAGAAGCCATCGAAATGGCCCCGCGACTGGCGCGGGAAGAAGGTATCATCTGTGGCATCAGCTGCGGAGCCGCAATGGCCGCAGCGCTAAAAGTCGCCGCTCGCGAAGAGAACGCTGGCAAGACCATCGTCGTCATCCTGCCCGATTCCGGCGAACGATACCTGTCCACTCCGATGTTCGAATACGCCCGCGAATCCAGCTAACGTGCCGCCGCCCGATGCGAGCGATCGCCCGGGTTGCAGCATTTGAATAGTCTTGAATTCGATCCGAGCGGTGATAGTCTTCTATCACCGCTCTGTCTTTGCGCAAGGCGTTTCGCTTTTCTTTCACTGCAGTCCACCGTAGCATTGAGATCCCGCACGGACGTTATCCGTCTCCTTCCCAGCACGATTCTCTTTTTCAGAGTTAACCTGCAATGACTCAACCACAATCAGGCCGTCGTCAGTTTTTGTCCGCTGTATCCGCAGGGGCCGCTTTAATCACTGCCGCTCCGATGGCGTTTACTGCCAGTCGGACCAGCGACGAGATCATTACCGGCGAAGGGGAACACAAGTTTCGTGTGCGTCATGACTGGCCCTTGTTGCCAGACAAATTCAACTGGCAGACGACTCACAACGTGGCCGTTGACAAGGCCGGCAATCTATACGTCATTCATGAAGGACGGGAAGATCAGAAGGATCATCCGGCGATCTTTGTTTTCGATCCAGACCGCAAGTTTATTCGAGCGTTCGGAAGTCAATTTCAGGGTGGCGGTCATGGCATCGAAGTTCGCCAGGAAGGCAACGAGGAGTTTCTGTACGTCGCTGCCTATCAGCAGGTGAAATGTTTCGCCAAGATGACACTCACCGGCGAAACCGTGTGGCATAAGAAGGCTCCGATGGAATCCGGTGTGTATGCACCCGGTGAGGACCTGAGCACTCAACGCAACTGGACCCGCAAAGGGTTCCTGCCCACCAACTTTGCGTTTCTGGATGACGGAGGATTTCTGCTGGCGGACGGCTACGGTTCGTTTTACATCCACCGCTTCGACAAAGACGCGAATTGGGTGAGCTGTTTTGGCGGAGACGGTTCGGGAAAAGGAACGTTCAAGACGGCTCATGGATTGTGGGTTGATCAGCGAGCTGGACGTGAGCCATCAATCGTGGTGACGGATCGAGCTCATGGGACGCTGCAGATTTTCGATATGGATGGCAAGTACAAAGAGACACTTGACGGCTTCGGCCTTCCTGCCAATATCGATACCTGGCAAAACCTGATGCTGGTTCCGGAATTGAAGGCGCGTGTGACGCTGCTGAACGAAAAGAACGAAGTCGTGGCTCGACTCGGCGCTGCCGTTGATCGATTAGGCCAGGTAGAATCGCTGCGAACAAAGCCGGCTGAATGGCTGCCAGGACAATTCGTGCATCCGCACGACGCCTGCTTCGCCGAGAACGGTGACATCTATGTTGCAGAATGGGTCAGCACGGGGCGCATCACAAAGCTTGAACGCCTGTCATAGAAGCCAGCGAATTTTATGAATCGAAGTATTCACGTGCATCTGCTGCCGTCTCTATTCGAACCGTCGGAGGTTCGCGGCGGAGTGGCCGTCATCGTCGACATCCTGCGGGCTTCAACGACGATCATCCATGCGCTGGCCAACGATGCTGCAGGTGTTGTCCCCTGTGGCACCGTTGACGAAGCGTTTGCTGTCCGTGAGTCGTTCGCAGCGGACACCTGTCTGTTGGGAGGGGAACGTGGCGGCATCAGGATCGACGGCTTTGATCTCAGCAACTCCCCCGACGACTATGCGAAATCTGTCGTTCAAGGGAAAACGATTGGCTTCACAACAACCAATGGCACAAAAGCACTGCTGTGTTCTGACCAGGCCGAAGAAATCCTGATCGGCGCCTTCGTGAATTTCTCGGCCGTGCTGCAGCGACTCGCAGCGCAATCAAAACCCATCCACATCGTGTGTGCGGGGACGGACGGAGTCATCACTGGCGAAGATGTGCTGTTTGCCGGTGCCTTGATCACTGCCCTCAACAACGGCGATTCCGACTTCGAAATCGACGATGCAGGCGTGATCGCGGCCAACCACTGGCGGCAGGAATGCTGTGAGCTGTCTTCCCTGAAAATTGAGCCGGCGCTGCGGCGAGCTCAGGGCGGTCGCAATCTGATTCGGCTCGGTTACGACAAAGATATCGGGACCGCTTCGATGGTCGATTCGGTGCCTGTGGTGGGGTTTGTGGATGACGACCGAGTTATTCGCCGCTGCGAGATTGTCACTTGAGCAAGCGCAAGTCATCGCTGCAATACGAATCAGAACTTAGCTGGTTCATTCTCGTCGGCGCGTTGGATGTCTTCATGACTTACCTGATTCTGCGCTACAGTGCCGAAGGCAGAACTCAAAATCCACTCATCGAAGGCAACCCGATCGCACGCTGGATTCTGCATCGCTGGGGTATTCGCGGCATGGTGTTCTTCAAGTTCATCATGGTTGCTGTCGTGGCTGTGATTGCTGAAGCGGTGGGGCAAACGCGGCCGCATGTGGGTCGAAATCTGCTGAGATTCGGGACATTGGTGGCCGGCGGGGTGGTGATTTACAGCCTGTTGCTGCTGAAACGCAATCTTTGATTGCCGTAACTGAGCTTCAAGGACTGCACCGGAAACCGATAGACTACGCCGCGTGACGTGAATCTGCTGTGTCTCTGTTCAGGAGTTTGTTATGCGATTGATTCGGTACATACCAATTGCTGCGTTGTTACTTTCAAACACCAGTTGGTCGCAGGTTGGGTCGAAAATTCAGTCCGGTCCACCGATCAGCGGCCGTGCCCTGGATTTTCCATCCGATCCGTTGCCTTCGCCAGCGGAAAATGCCCCCATCGTAAGTCCGGATTCTGCACTGCGTCAGCAGTATCTGGATCTGGCAAAAGCCAGGTCAGAGCTCATGAGCCAGGACAGTCTGAAGCAGGAAATTGCCGCCACCCAGAAGAACATCAACGAACTGCGAGCATTGCAAAGGCTGCAGGAAGCTCAGGAGATTCTGCAAAGTCTGGCAGCCGATTTTCCTGACTCAGCAGCGGGCCTCAAAGCGACTCAAATGCTGAATGCTGTTGGAGACGTCGGACTCCGGGCTTCGTTTCCGGATGACATTGGACCTGCACTCAACACGGCCGCTGAAGAACCGTTTCAGCGTTCGTCTTTTGCTCGTGAAGTCCCACCATTGATTCCGCACCCTGAAAAGGAATCCGATCTGCCAGTGCCCGCCTTTCCACCACGAGTCAGCTTTCCGGTGCCAAAGTCTTAGAGCGGTTTACTTGTTGTTGTGAACGGTACTCGGTCGCGGCAGCAGCCTTTCTTCGATCGACGCGCGTGCCCGCGGCCACCAGTCACCAGTCACCAGTCAC
>CALFOL010000074.1 GCA_937919915.1 uncultured Planctomycetaceae bacterium | reverse complement strand
GCCTGAAGACCATTCGAAATCTCCTGAAACGGCCGGCTCCGCGCGAACAACTGCCGCTGCCGTTCATCGAAGAACACCCGCTTATTCGACCGTTGTCGGATTACTCTGTTGACTCTTTAAATGCCTTTCGAAAGGAACGTAACCATGAACGCGAATCTCCGTGAACAGCTCAAACAACTTCTTCTCAGTGGCCTGCTGCAGACACTTGAAGTTCGTCTGCAGGAAGCGAAATGCTCGAAGCTGGACTACGCCGAATTTCTGGAACTGATCCTCGAAGATGAAATGGTGGTCCGCAGTGATCGTCAGATCGAACGCCGCACCAAAGCGGCCGCCTTCCGAGATCAGAAATGCCTGGACGATTTCGACTTCGACTTCAACAAATCGGTGAAACGAAAACAGATCTATGATCTCGCGGCAGGTGACTTCGTCCGCAAACATCACGATGCGATTTTCGTCGGGCCGCCAGGCGTGGGGAAAAGTCACATCGTGCAGAGCATCGGCCGTCAACTGATTCGAGACGGCTAAAACCTGCCAGGGATGGGCGCGTTAAAACCGGCCACAGAGGGGCTGGGTATGTTGATCGATTTCAGCGCAGCGAGTGCTGGGAGAGGTCAGCATGTCCAACCGGCTCTTAATGGCGACGAATCAATCCATCGAAACTCCGCACCGCTCTGGGCATTCCAACAGGGAAATTGCTCATCTGATTCCGTCGTGGCCGCCTCCGCGTTATTAAGTCGCCGCCTCGATCTTCCTTACATCTCGACCACTGTGTTGGCACAACGCGGCCACGGAGGTTCTGTTAGGGGTTCTTAGTCGCGGATTGTTGCAGGAAAAACCCGGAAGTGGTTGCAGGAAGAATCGCCGCTGTCATTCAGAGACGATCCCAATCCACAGCATGGCTACCACAGTAGAACCCAGCTCGCTAAGCATGCGTTTATCTGTATTTGCTCATGACAACCTGCGAATTGTCCTTGCCTAACACACTGGCCTGTAATTGATAGGTGCGTTTACTTGTGGGCGGGTGCTTAGTTCTTTGAGAAACGGTTTTCCAGCAACTTGAGTGCTTCCGCCACATCCGGGTCGGTGCTGATTTCGTCGCTGGTGCGACCGCGGAAGAATGTTCGGTGAACGTTCTCTGGTAACGGCACATCGAAATCAGGAGCAATACCCTTGCCGGCGTAATTGTCATGATTGGGCGAGTAGAATTTCGCCGTCGTTAGCTTCAAGCCGGTTCCGCCGGGCAGGTGAATGATCGTCTGCACAGACCATTTGCCGTATGTCTTGCGACCGACAATTCTGCCACGACCATGGTCCTTGATTGCTCCCGCCACAATTTCGCTCGCACTGGCACTGTTTTCGTTGACAAGTAAGATCAGCGGCAGTGTGCGAGTGTTATAGCCGCGGGCTCGAAACGTTTGATTCTGGTCGTACGATCGGCCTTCGGTGGAAACCAAAACACCTTTGTCGATAAACCGGTCGATGACGGCGGCTGCGGTGTCGAGTAAACCGCCGGGATTGTCTCGCAGGTCCCAAATCAAACTCCGCATTCCCTGGCGTTCAAGACTCGCCAGAGCCTGATCCATCTCTTCCTCGGTCGAGCTTTGGAAGCCCGTCATGCGGATGTACCCGATACCCTTCAGTTCATCCAGCATCAGAGTGCGAGTCACGCTTTTGACCTGCACTGGTCGTCGTGACAACACACTGCGGGAAGGTTTTCCTTCAGGCGATTCAAAGGCCAGATCAACCTGGCTGTCTTTGGTACCTCGAAGTAATCGTGCGGCATCGTCGGTTGTCAGATCACGACAATCGCGTCCGTCAATTTCAACGATGTAGTCGCCAGGTCGCAGTCCGCCTTCTTCCGCCGGGCTGTCTAACAATACATTGACCAGATGCATGCCCCTGCCTTTTTCGGCTTCCATTTCGATGCCGATGCCGACAAATTCTCCCTGAATACTCCCGAATAGATCGTTGTATCGGTCTGGTGTCAGGAAGTTACTGTAATCATCCAACGCATTGCAGCCACCGAACAGGTACTCCATGATCACCGCTGCGGAGGAAAGGTTCAACTCGCGATCTGCAAGTTCGCAGACCTGCGTGACGATCATGCGAGCTTCCAAACGACTGGCAACATGCCGGTTCCAGTAGTTGCGAATCAATTCGTTACGAACACGGCTGACGCCTTCTTTTTGTTCGGCAGTCAGGTGAGCGTTTAAAAATCGATCGTTACCAAGAGCCATATAGAAACTCTCAGTCCCGTGCGAAATGAACTTCGTGGCGGAAACCGTGTCGACATACTCCAGCTGCACGCGAGTCATCACGTCTTCCATCAGGTCCAGCGCTTCCGAACGCCCCTGACGAAGCATGGCTTTCTCGAAACTGCCGTCTGAGTAACGTCGATCGATGGCAAAGTGCACGCCTGTGCGTCGCAGGGCGTACACGAGATCTTCGTTTTCCGGAAACTTCTCCAGTACCGCTTCGTAGAAGTGGATTGCGTCAACCCATTGACGGCCGGCTTCCAGCGTCTCACCATTGACCATGGCCTGGGAAGGAGTCGAATATTTTGAAACGTCAGGGCGCGCGTCGCCGGCCGTTAGAGACTCTGACAAGCCCGCATGGCACGTCAAAACAAACAGCAACGCTGTTGCCAGCGATTTTAATCGGCGTCGTGAATTCAAGAGCTGCATTGGCGTTCCCCTCACGTCGCTCCTGATCAGCAAGTGATCAAATAACGACTGTCTTCAGCGTTGGAAGATTCGGGCCTGCATCATGCAGTTCGTGTGTTCATCCCTAAACGGACTCGTCTCTGTACTGAAGCCTTTCCGTGTTGTCCTTTACGTTGACAAAAGTCATGCAAAGGTCTGAATTGTACAATGGTGACGTGTCGTTCCCCCGCAACACTTGTTGCTGAGAAACAGGTCGCTGAGCAGAAGAATCCTTTTCTTCCTGACGTTCAGGTTGCCGGGGGGCAGCACTTGATGAACGAACACAAGACCACTTATTCAAAATCATGCCCGCCACTCTAATTAAGAGTTGTCCGAAATGGCGGGCACAACTCAACTATATGGCGGGTTTTGTTGATCGTCAAACGGTTGTTGTCGCTAAGGTTCTGCAGAGGGCAGGAATCGACACAAACGTTATAGATGACAGAGTTTACTAAGCCCGCGGCTCTGCCCGACACGTTTATCCAGACTGCTTGCGCGCAAGTCGTGAATTCGCCGAAACGCCGTGAAATCAAGCAAAAACACGACCGTACGCTCAAAATCTGACTGCCGGATTTCTCTGCGGAAAAACGTTGTAGCGATTGCAACGCCCGCTTCCGGAAAACATCCCCGAAACAGACGGCATTGCGATCCGCTATCGAATGTTCTGTTCCGCCCTGTCAAACGCACAGGGTCTATTTTTTCGCAATTTCTGAGACCACGACTGTGCCCGACAGTGAATTACCCAGCAAGGTTAAGCCGCGATTACTTGAATCAGCAGACAGATCGACGCCGCCGGAGGCAGTCCGGCTCGTCCGACAGCCGGAAATCGAAACGTTGCTGCAACGCTGCAGCAGTAAGCCGGAACCACAGTCGCTGAAATTCAGAGCGTTGAGAAGAAAGCCGGTGCAGCCATCCAAAATCACGGATCCGTCTTTGGCTGCAAGACTGTGCAATGTGCTGGCGGCAAAGACGCTATCGTGTGTGTTAGTAAATCGAATGGTACCTGGACGAACAAACTGCCGGGGGTTAAACGTGTTGCCATTCACCACGATCCGTCGGGAATTTGCAACTGTCAGATTCGCTGGTTTGGGTGCGAAGAATGTATTGGCACTGATCACGACATCGAGTGCATAGTTGATATCAACGTTGTGCGTCGTGTCACTGAGCACGTTGCCCGTGATCGTTACCGAATCAATCGGATAGATCTCTTTGCCGACGACACGAATGTTTGCGCCACCCCGAGCGACGGTGCGATCTTCCGATCCGGAGTAGTTGGCGGAGTGCTGCAGTGTGCAGCCGGTGATGGAAACTTCCGCAATTGACTTGGTTTTGTCTTCCGACGAACCGGACAGGTCCAGCAGGACATTTGCGGTCGCGGTTTTCGTTTCGTCGCCGGGCATGTTGGCTTCGATGTCGCAGCCGCTAATCTGAATGTTGCGAACGTTGCCGTCTCGCACAACAACACCTCCCGCGCGATTGTAAGAAATATGGGAGCTGGCGATGTTGATCTGATGCAGATCAACGTCGTCGAGAAAGACCCCGATGCCTGAATTTTCGTACAGGTGGCAGTTGGAAATCACGACGTTGCGATTGCGATCAACCAGGTGAATACCATGCCGACACCACCGCACAGAAACGCCTGTAATCGTTGCGCCGACAGTCCGCTTCAGCTGGATCCCATCTGCTTCCGGGTGTGCTCCCAGGATTTCGATGTTGGAAACAACGGGCATCCGTTCGTTCCATGTTGCAGGCTTGAAGCTCTGCGGAGCGGCGGTTCCCTGATGCGAACCGATAATTCGAATGGCCGGACCAGGGCCATCCATGATCAACGTCGCGCCGGTGGTTGCCGTGAACTTCATGGCTCCGGTTTTGCTGAGATCAAAGTTCAGCGGTGACGAGATTCGAAAGTGCTGAGCACCCTGCAGAATCAGACTGCCGCTGGCGTCGATTTCCTGCTGCAGTTCCAGCGTCCGATCGGGCAGTGACTTCAAATCGGGAATCTGCTGCAGCGCTGTTTGGCTTTCCGCCGCGGCGAAATCCAGACAGGACAGGATGATCAGCGGGACATACATGATGCGAGGCATGGCATCTGGCTCCAGGTGGTGGGTGTCAATTTAAGAAGTCACCCATCCTAAACAGCAGCAGCAACGGCCCACCCTGAACCCCCCCCCAAAAAACTCTAAAGCCATAAACATGTTTGGAACCAGCTGTTTTATGATGCAATCACGAAGGATCGCTTTGTTTTCATCGACGAAACGACAGTGCAAGCAAATTTGACTCGCGTGCGAGGCTGGGCGTTGGCAAACAAGCACTCTGGTTTACGCAATTACTGTTGATGGAACGCGCGCGCCGCGATGCTTCTCGACGGCCCAATGGCGGAGTATGTTTCGCGGGATTCTGCGAATCGTGGCTGTATCAAGCCCTGCATCCACGGCGACATCGTCGTGATGGACAGTCTTAACAGTCACAAAACAGTGGCCGCGCGAACTTGAGCGGGCGTTCATCGCATGGATCACGGAAGGACTGGGACTGAACCTTGAAGACGAAGCGGCTGGAATCATCATTGATGGCAAAGTCCTGCGAGGAACACGCAGCGATCACGCGCGCACGATGCAGATTCTCACGGCCCTTGATCAGCACACCGGCTGTGTGCTTTCTGAGACTGCGATCGCGTCGGACACCAACGAAGCAAAGACTGCGGTGGAGTTTCTCAAAACGCTTGTTTTGGAGGGGAAAACAGTCGTGGGTGATGCCGGGTTCTGTCAACGCGACATCTGCGAAACGAATCTCTCGGGACACGTTGGGTATCTGATTCTCGTGAAAGACAATCAGCCAACGCTTCACAAAGAAGCCATTCAAGCCTTCGTGATCCCCGAAGGCTTTTCCCCCTATGCCAAACGCAAGGCGCGTGAAGCAAGGCGGACCGCAACCACGATCGAGAAGAGTCATGGAGGCATTGAACGTCGCACGCTGACGACCACAACGGTCGGAACCGACACGTGTGACTGGCCAGGTTTGCGTCAGTTTTTGAAACTCGAACGCGAGACCACAGTCAAAGGCGAAACAAAAACGACGGTGGCCTATGCGATCACCAGTCGTTCCGTGGCATCGTCGACCGCGGAACAAGTCCTGGCTCTGTGGCGTGACCGCTGGGGGATCGAGAACAGATTGTTCTGGGTGAAGGATGTGACTCTG
>CALFOL010000073.1 GCA_937919915.1 uncultured Planctomycetaceae bacterium | reverse complement strand
CACAATCCCGGTGGTTTGCGGGAGTTCGGACTTTTTCCTAGATTGACAGGCGCAATTGAGCGTTTGCCTGCGTTTTATCACGAAGCTGAGGCCACGGTAACACTTCAGCTACTGACTTCCATCTCACTCCTTCACAACAAATATTCACCCGGGCCCCCCTCATGCCAACATTCATTAAGCGAACTGTTTTCACGTTGCTTTCGGTTGTTACCGTAATCACGGTTCTGAATGTTTCGAACGCCACAGCGGCAGAACCTTTGCCGAATTTAGCTCCTGCAAGTCATGACGCGGCAAAGGTGATGGGCGCTGAATCGTGTAAAAAATGTCACGAATCAGAATATAAAGCGTGGTCGATGACCATGCACTTCAAGAACCACGAACGCATCGTATCAGCCGCCGGTCAACAATACGCCGCAAAAGTTGGCGGCATCGATTCCTGTGCGGCGTGCCATTCGACTCCTCACACAGCCACCGCGAAGTTCGCTGGCACCGCGGGCGTTTCCTGCGAATCGTGCCATACACCCGCTGGCGGAGCAGACGGCTGGTTCGAATTGCATTCCAACTATGGTGCCAAAGACATGAAGCGCGAAGCAGAATCCGCGGCTCATCGCACTCAGCGTTTGGCGGCCTGCGACGCGACGTCCATGATCCGCGCTGGTAACACTTATGCTCTGGCGAAGAATTGCCATTCGTGCCACATTGTCGCAGATGAAAAGTTGCTGCAGGCAGGCCACAAACCGGGGCATGGCGATTTCGATTTGATTCCCTGGATGCAGGGCGAAATACGGCACAACTTTCAGGTGGACCAGAAAACAAACGCCGAATCTCCTTCATTACTGCAAGCCGTGAACGGTACCACAGCTGCACAGCGCAAGCGGATCCTGTTGGTTGTCGGCAAGATGGTTGAGCTGGAAGTCTGTCTGGAAAATCTGGCTGGGATTGACGCTGCCGGTTTGAAAGAAGGCTATGCCGGACGAAAAGGCTGGGCCGGACGAGCCGAAGAAGCGTTCGAATTTCTCGAAGATGAAATCGCTAAAGCGATTAAGAACGAACACGTGGCCGCTGGCATCAGTGCCGTCAAAGACATTCAGCTGGGACGAAAGTTTGAAGATCAGGCAGGAGCAAAGGTGGCTGCAGCCAAACTCGCAGTAGCGACGAAAGCATTTGCCGCGTCAGCCGGAACCGCTGATCTCGCCGGCCTCGATGAGCTCGTGAACGATCTCGACAAGCCAAAGGGAAAGAACTACAACCCGTGAGGTTGTTGTCCTTTCTGATGCCACCGCAAGCTACAATCGCCTTCCAGCAAGGAGTGTTGGAAATTGGATTCCCAACGAGAAATGTCCCGAAGTAAACGAACCCGCAGCATGATCGCGTTCAGCGTCTGTTCCTGGGCTTTCGTTTTACCAACATGCGTTAAGCTTCAAGCGACTGACGAAAACCCAACGCTGTCGGTGCCAGCTGCCGTTGAGACCACGACCGTCACACCGACTCCAGTAGACACTTCCGTCAGCGACAGTACGATCACAAAAAAAGATCGCAGCCACTTCATGGGCTCCCGAGCGTGCCTGGACTGCCATCGATCTGAATACGTGTCGTGGCTCGGAACACAGCACTATATGAACTCGAAGAAAAATCGTTTCGAGGGAACGAAAAGCAGCATCGACACGAAGTACAGGAAGGAAGTCGGAAACCTCAAACTGTGCTACACGTGTCACATGGCACCGGCAGAACAACGCTTCGGTCGCACGCAGGTAGAAACCGGTGTCTCCTGCGAATCCTGTCACGGAGCGGCGGGCGGCGAAGACGGCTGGTTGAATCGTCACGCCGTCTATGGTCCCAACATTACCAAGCTGGAGTACGAAACGCCGCAGCACCATGCCGAACGCAATGCGGCCTGTGATGCCGCGGGGATGGTTCGAGCGGGGCGCCCATACGAAGTTGCGAAGAACTGTTTCGGTTGTCATATCATTGCCGAACCCACACTGGTTGGCGAAGATGTTAAGCACCCCGTCAGCTTCGACAGGTTTTCGCTAATCCCTTATATGCAGGGCGAAATTCGTCACAACTTTCATCTGAATCAGCGAGCGAACGCAGAAACGCCGACGCTTGAGACGTTGCGTCGCGGCCTGTCTTTGCAGCAGCGGAAACGCGTTTACTTAATTATCGAACAATTCGCCAAAGCCGAAGTCGCGTTGAATCACTTGGTCGCGTTGCCTGATGACAAAGCGATGGAAGACGATCTGGCGGGCAACATGATCGATCTGTTTGACGATGCAGCCAGCGAACTGGAAGACTTCTTCGACGAGTTGGAAGAACCAGAAGACGAAGACATCCCCGGACTCTCGGAAGAAGAGCTCGCACCCATTCAAGCACTGCTGGACATATTCGAAGACTTCGACGATCTGGATGAACCGACTCGAGCGGACGCGGCGAAGGCGGCGAAAAATGTGGCCGAGGCGGCTGCGGCCTTTCTCACATTACACGACGGCTCAAAGCTCAAAGCACTCGACGAAGCGTTTCTCGAAGACCAGGGTGATCCTGTCGGCAAAGTCCTTGCACCTTGATGAAGTTGGTTTCGGAAGGTAATCGTCGATGAGTGATCTGCAAATCAGTCGCCCGGAACGTTGGGGCGTTCCGTTTGCCGCGGACATGCATGACGACGAGGTCGAACGCTTAATGTCGATATCGCTGTTCAGCCAAATCGACCAGTCAAAGTTCAGCGGTAAGATTCCTCTGTCCGGAATCCTGAAGAACGATTCCCGGCTGCTGAAGTGCTCACACGGCGAAATCATCGTACGCAAAGGAGATTGGGGGAACTCTGCGTTCTTCCTTCTGTCCGGCAGTGTGCGAGTAGAAATCGAACCTGGCCGGGAAGGCATGCCGCCGGAAGTTCTCGGCCGCGCACCGGTAAAACGAAAAAGTTTCTTCGAAGCGTTGAAGCAGTTGTGGTCGAGACCTCGTCATACGGAAGTTCGTAATCTGTCGACCTATACGTCCGGCAGCAACGCGGGGATTAAGGGAAAAGGATCGGACACACGCGTCTTCCTGCAGGACTTTTCCCGAGTCGTTGAGCGTTATAAGACGACGAAAATGGATGCAGTCGAGTTCTTTGGCGAACAGTCAGCGCTCGGGCGCATCGAACGAACGGCTACGGTTTTCGCGGATGGCGAGTGTGAGTTGCTCGAAATTCGCTGGCAGGGGATTCGTGATTTGATGAGTCGCGTGGAATGGCTGCGAGATCGAGTTGACGACCGCTTTCGCGCGTACGGATTGCGAGCGTTCCTTCGCACGTCGCCGTACTTCGAGCATCTGGAAGCGGATGACGACGCGACTCCGGAAGTCAAACAGCGATTGGAAGTTCTGTCGACGAAGGTAATGAAGAAAGCAGAATTCAAGTCGTATGGTTCGTACGACAAGGTTGACCGGTTTACGAAACTGGTGGAAGCGGGCAATGCTACGGATCTGGCTCACGAAAGCATGATCGCTCAGGAAGGCGACTATCCTTACGGAGTCATGCTGGTCCGGAGTGGAATTGTTCGCGTCAGCCATCAGTACAATAACGGGCACAAGACCGTCAGCTATCTGACTCCTGGTCAGGCTTTCGGCGTTGACGAAATCACGGCAGGCTGGCGTGACGGAAAACCCGTTCACTTACAGTATTCGGCTCGCGCTGTCGGTTACGCAACGGTGATCGTAATTCCAACCGCGGTCTTTGAAGAAGCCGTGCTGGAAGAATTACTTGCGGGTGGTGTCAGCAAGCTTTCCGATCCCTCCCTGTTCTCTCTGCAACACGAAGCGGCCACGACGGCAACAGGCGAAATAGATCCAGGGTTGCTGGAGTTTCTGGTCGAACGCCGACTCGTCAACGGCACCGCCACGATGCTGATCGACCTCGACCGCTGCACTCGATGCGATGACTGCGTTCGCGCGTGTGCGGCAGCTCATGACAACAGCCCTCGTTTTCTGCGACACGGACCGATTCATGACAAATACATGGTGGCCAACGCGTGCATGCACTGCGCGGATCCGGTGTGCATGATTCAATGTCCAACAGGAGCCATTCATCGGAATATTCAGGGCGGCGAAGTTGTCATTAACGACGCCACCTGTGTGGGCTGCACGGCATGTGCAAATAACTGTCCCTACGATGCCATTCGGATGGTTCAGATTCGCGATCCCAATGGCAATCCCGTTTACCCGACTCACACTTCGCAACCAGGCAAGATGGACACCGACGAACTATTGCCGATTATTCCCACCATGAAAGAATGGGAACCAATCATCAAAGCCACAAAGTGCGATCTGTGTGCTGATCAAAACACCGGTCCGGCCTGTCAAAACGCGTGCCCACATGACGCGTTGGTGCGACTGAATCTGGGCGACTACAAAACCGCAACAGATTGGCTGAAGACATGAAGTCATTCACCCAACGCCGAACATTCAGCATCTGCGTCACGGTCTTGACTGCGATCATCGTACTGGCCGTGTACACGATTGGGAGTGGAACGCTGAGGCAACATGGGTTCCTGTCCGGATGGATCCTGCTGGCGTTAATCGTGTTCCTGGCGTTGTACAACGTCAGAAAAGCGTTGCCGTTTCTACCGCTGGGATCGTCGGCCAGCTGGCTTCAGTTTCACATCTATTGCGGCTTCCTGACCTTCCTGATGTTTGCCATTCACGTGCGGTTCGCGGTACCGAATGGCGTATTCGAATGCAGTCTGGCGTTGATCTATCTGTCCGTTTTCCTGAGCGGCATCATCGGACTGTATATGTCTCGAACATACCCACGCCGCTTAACTGATCTCGGTAACGAAGTGATCTTTGAACACATCCCCGTCGTCCGCCGACAACTGCAGGATCAGATCGAATCCCTGCTTCTGAAATGTAACTCGGAAGCCGCAACGTCAGCACTGGCGGAATTCTACAAAGACCGAATTCGTCCGTTTATCGTTGGACAACACGACGTTGTGTCGCATTTGATTCTTGGTTCCAGCTGGCGATATCGCAGCCTTGTGCGAGCCATCGCTGATCAGAATCGCTATCTCAACGACGATGAACGCCAGGTGCTGACAGAAGTCGAGTCGCTGGTGAGCCGCAAGCATCAGGTCGACACTCAATACGCGCTTCAAGGCGCCTTGAAGATGTGGCTGTTCTTCCATATTCCTGCCACTTACGCACTGCTGATTTTCGCCGTCTTTCACAGTGTCCTTGTGCATGCGTGGTCTGGAGGAGTGTCGTGAAGCCAGGCAATTCTTCCGGCGAAACATTCGACGCCGGTCATTATCAACTGCCTCAGCAGGACTGGACATGCGGCCATCATTGCGAAGGCACTCCCTGTGCGATCGGTCCGAATGGCAGCGGCGCGTGTCTTGTGGCTCAAATCTGCACGCCGATGCTGAGTGGTTCCGGATGGCAGTGTACTCGGCCAAAAGCATTCGGCGGAAAGTGCAAAGAAGGACCGCTGCCGGATCCGGACAATCCTGATCAAGCGGCAACGTGTCCTCACCAACCGGTCGTCTGTCAGCCGCAACGAACACTGCGCAGCAAACGTCGACTGATCACGGGAATCACAGCGGCCGTGGCCCTGGGATTTTGTCTTGTAATCCTGGGAGGCGGTTCGAGGGACGGGACGGGATCGATCGCTAATACTTCGCCCATCATTTCGCCTGGAGAACTTTCGGCTCACCACGGCACATTAGAACAAGGCTGTGCCGCCTGTCATTCTGCGGCTTCCGCATCACCACTGGACCTGATGAGCTGTGTGTTCGGGGGAAGTGGGGGACTGGAAGACAGTCGCAAATGCCTAAAGTGTCACCACGAATTTGGTGAACACGCTTTGCATCCTCACAGTGTGAGCCCCGACTGGGTGCAGGACAAGCAGGATGCTCTGGCAACGACATCGAAGGGCCACTCCGGTCAACAGATGCTGGCTCGACTGCTGGATACGCATGCCACAACCGAAACCGGGGAACTGGCATGTTCATCCTGTCACGTCGAACATCGCGGAGCTGCCTTCAACCTGAAGGAACTCACGAACAGACAATGTCAGACCTGCCACTCGTCTTCGTTTCACAGTTTTGCTGACGGCCATCCGGAATTCACTGAACCCAAACGAGCGTTCCTGCACTTCGATCACTCGACGCATCTGATGACGCACTTTAACAACGGCAAAGATGCCAAGGGCGTCAAAGGGGCAGCGATGTCGTGCAGCGATTGCCACGCTCAGGATGCTACCGGAACATCAATGGTGCTGGCCAGTTTCGAAACCACATGTGCCCAGTGCCATGCGGCTCAGATTACCGACGATCACATGCCCCTGACGTTGAGAATGAAAGGCACGGAGTTTTTCCGGCTTGCTGCGGAAGACATCACCACGCAGACACCATTCATGGAACTCATGCTGCTGGCTGGTCGTGATATCACAAAAGGCAGTCAGCAGGCCAGTATTCAGAGCCTGACAGATTCGCTGATCACTCAGCGAGAGACCTTTGTCGCCGAGCGGCTCGGGTTGGCGCCCGATGTCTCCCTTGACGATTCACTGGCTGCTGTTGCTGCCAGAAGGTTAAACGAATCCGGATTCTTCATCGCGTTGAAGCATGCTCACACAGCGCTGACAACGGATGCGGCTGCTCCGGAAGCCGCGGCCGCTCAGCCTGGGGGAGCGTGGTCACTGTCGACCGACGGACGAGGTCTGATCTATCGCAGTCGCGGTCATGCCGATCCACTGCTCAGAGACTGGCTGAATCTTGCTGCCGACGGTCTCAACACCTACCCCAGGCCTCCGGCAACAGATTCCTCGGGCGCGTTCGATCGTTTGTTCCATCAACTCGCCGCACCGGAAGCGGCAGGGCATTGCATGAAGTGTCATACAGTCGACACGTTGCCTGACGGCCAGACAAGAATCAATTGGAACTCACGGCAGATCGTGTCGGCAGCTGATGGATTTACGAAGTTCGCTCACGGACCACACGTTACGCTGCTCAGCAGTCCTGAGCAGGCGCAGGCCATGGGCAGCCCGGACAATCGCTGTGAGACATGTCATGCGGTGCGCGAGCGAGATACCACACTACGGAAGCCGGAATTCCTGCTGGAGGACTGGATGCCAAATCCGGACTTCAACCATCCCTCGTCAGCGGGTCTAACCTCAGTCACTCGCCAGAGCTGCGTGAATTGCCACACGGCAAGCCAGGCAGGAGACAGCTGTTTGCAATGTCACAACTACCATATCCATCCGTCACAGCTGGGCGAAAGGTAGCGGCATGAGAATTGAACTGGTCCCGTCGACCGTCGGCGAACAGGCCGCGAAACAGTTTTGCATCGCGGCGTTGGTAAATGACTCCCTTGCGATCGACGCCGGCACCATTGGCATGCTGTGGCCGTTCGAACGGCAGTTGCAGATACAACACGTGTTTCTGACACACAGCCACGTCGATCACATCGCATCGTTGCCGCTGTTTTTGGACAGTATTTATCAACCTGGCCCGACGTGCCCTGCTGTCTACGCGTGCCCGGCAACCGTGAAGTGCCTGCGTGAGGATGTTTTCAACGATCGTTTGTGGCCGGACTTTATCCGATTGTCCGCAGAAGAATCGCCGTTCCTGAAACTACAGACGCTGACTTCAGAAACCACGGTCCATCTGCCGAACATGACGGTCACTCCCGTTGCTCTGAACCATGTTGTTCCCACGATGGGGTTCGTCGTTCAGGAAGAAAACTGTGCGGTCGGCTTCGTTTCTGACACCAATCGCACAGACCGCATTTGGGAAGTTCTGGCCCAGGTCAACAACCTGAAAGCCGTCTTTTTAGAATGCAGTTTCCCTGATTCGCACCGCTGGCTGGCCGACAAGTCGGGACATCTTTGCCCCGAACTGTTTGCGGAATACGTCCGGCAGTTACCGGCATCGGTTAAGGTGATCACGACGCACCTGAAGCCGTGCTTCTTTAACCAGATCACTGACGATTTGAACCGCTTGCAGTTGCCAAACGTCGAAATTGGCGTGCCTGGACAATGCTATGAATTCTGATCGATCTATGGAGCCGTCGCAGGGATTAAATTCTGGTGATTCCGTGCAGCTACGGATTATCGGGCGTGATCCGTCTCACCGATTGCAGCAGCCACTCCATGAAGGACAGGTATTGCGACTCGGCCGCATTGATCATGCTGGACAGCTGGTGATTCCATGGGATCTCGCCATCTCACGCGAACACGCTGATCTGTGCTGGAAGAACGGACGTTTGCGAGTCACGTGCCTGCCATCTGCCAGACATCCGATTATCTATCAACACGAAACAACGCGCGAAGTGTTTGTGTCGCTCGACGAATCTTT
The DNA here is from genome assembly GCA_937919915.1 of uncultured Planctomycetaceae bacterium. Lineage (GTDB taxonomy): Bacteria > Planctomycetota > Planctomycetia > Planctomycetales > Planctomycetaceae > Fuerstiella. The sequence goes on along the minus strand of CALFOL010000073.1, from coordinate 1,780 downwards.
CATGCTGGGATCAACAAGGTTTCAGGTGGTCTCCGTTCGCTCCCAGGCAGTATCGATTCTCGACACAGAAGAATACCAGACCTCAGACATTCAACCGCCAGGTCAAGGGAAACACACCTACACGCCCAACGACCTGCAGCAGGTTGCCTTCCACAACGCGGAACAACAACTGGAATTCCTGTCTCAATTGCCTGGCAGGATCTCAGCATCGCAATCAGACATCGAACTGGGACAAACCGTTTGCAGCCTGTTGCTGGACGCCATTCCGCATGCGGCGGCCGTTGCGGTTGCACACTATGACCTGGCAACGCTGCCTGGTGTGCAGGACTCTCAGACAGAATTTCCTCAGCCCGTCACCATGCGCGTGCAGACGCGCAACAACTTCCGATCGACATTCCGTCCCAGCCGAAGCATCATCACGAAATCGTTGCGGGAACAAAAGAGTGTCCTGTACGTCTGGGCAAGAGAAGCCCTCGTCTGGGCAAGAGAAGCCCTGACTGCAGAATTCACGATCAGCGAAGGGCTGGACTGGGCCCTGTGTACTCCCATTCGCGGTGAGTCGTGCGAAGGCTGGTGCATGTACGTGTCGGGAAAAGGATCGCGTAAAGGCGGACTGTACGTCTCCGAAAAGGAGCTATTGGCAGACGTACGATTTACGGAACTGGTTGCGCAATTCATTGGCTCGATGCGGCACGTGCAGTCGCTGCAGGAACAGAAAACCAAGCTTAACTCGTTCTTTTCGCCGAAGGTCATCGACAGCCTCAAGACCGGAATGGGGGCAGACGTGCTGGCTCCCGCAGAAAGAAACATCACCGTTCTGTTTTGTGATGTTCGTGGATTCTCGCGAAAGGCAGAACGACTTCAGGATAATCTGTTTTCCCTGCTGGACAGCGTACGAGCGGCGTTGTCAGTGATGGTCGACGGAATTCTGGACCGCGACGGGGCCATCGCTGACTTTCAGGGCGACGCCGCCATGGGATTCTGGGGATGGCCGGTTGCGCTGGAATACGGACCCATTCCTGCGTGCCGAGCCGCCATTGCAATCCAGCACGAATTTCGAAAACAGTCAACAGAACCTGGTAGTTTACTGGAAGGATTCTCAGTGGGTATCGGCATTGCTCATGGTCGCGCCATCGCGGGGCAGATCGGCACCAGACAACAATCGAAGATCGGCGTGTTTGGGCCGGTCGTCAACCAGTGCGCCCGACTGGAAAGCATGACGAAGCAATTTGGCGTTTCGATTTGCATCGACAGTGCCACGGCGGAATTCGTCGACCGGTACTTTTCCACAACCGACGGGCGACTGCGGCCCCTGGCAAAAGTGCGACCACAGGGAATGGAAAACCCCATCGACGTTTACAACCTGCTGCCACCGGAATCTGATTTCCCCGAAGTTTCGGAAGAGATGATTATCGCTCAGGAATCGGTCTTCAAAGATGTCGTCAATGGTCACTGGACTGCAGCGATCGCAACACTGGAAAAGCTTCCTGATGCGGATGGTCCTAAACAGTGTCTTCTTCGCCAGATGGCGAAATCAGATTATTCACCCCCCGTGGACTGGGACGGAACCTTCGCGCTTGAGGGGAAGTAGGCAGGTCAACCAGCCGACACCTGAAGGCCAGGGGCGATCCTCGAAACGGTAGGCTGTACTATTGGGATGTACGACGAGATGTCGCAATAACCGAAATGGTGCGACAGCACTCGTCAGGCTTGTTAAGCACCCGTCTATAAATAGCTTATCATAACTATTGAAAGCAAATATTGAATTGTTTTCCAAATC
>CALFOL010000072.1 GCA_937919915.1 uncultured Planctomycetaceae bacterium | reverse complement strand
GTGTCGTCCCTTCAGACACTTGAGGATATGACGACCCTTCGGGCATGTATCGCAGTAACTTTCGAAGAATGTTTTCCTCTTAAACATTCTTGACGGCGTTGCGGCTGAGTCACAACCCATAGAATGCCGACACACCACATTGGCCGATGAACCATTTTTAAATCGAATCAGGAGTAGAACAAGCGTGCCTTCGAGTTACAGAAAATCTCCGGACGATGACGGGATGATCTATCGCGGCGATACCGACGGAGCGCTTCCGTCTGGTGCGCAGCTGAAAAACAATATGAGGTACCTCTACTTCAAGAAGGTAGCTCAGGGCGGAAAATGCGACATTCAGTCCTGTCGCGATCTGCATTTGGGGCGAGTCATCTGCTACAAAACGCTGCGCCGTGAATTCGCTGACGATCCGGAGCAACGCAGACACTTTCTGCGTGAGGCCCGAGTGACCGCGATGCTGCAACACCCGAACACTGCTCCGGTATACGAAGTAGGCGCCGATTCGCAGGGACACTATTACTTCACGATGAAGCTGGTCTCCGGGATGACGCTGCACGAAGTACTCGTCGGCCTAAGTCGCGGAGATGCGGAGTTCACGGAAGCCTGGGACCTCCAGCGTCTGATTGACGTCGTCATTCAGGTGGGCCAGGTGCTCAGCTACGCGCACGTCCACGGCGTCGTGCATTGTGACGTTAAGCCTGAAAACATTGTCGTGGGTTCGTATGGTGAAGTACTGCTGCTGGACTGGGGAATGGCCCATCTTCGCGACAAAGACGAGGATGAGAAGGATGAGACAACACAAACGGTGACTCTGGAAGACTTCAAGTCACTCCGTTCCCGGCCGTCTCACGCCGGAACACCACAGTACATGTCGCCAGAGCAGATTGCCGGCGTCGTTATCGACCATCGCACGGATATCTATAGCCTCGGTGCAATCCTTTTTGAGGTGTTGACGGGAGAGCGGCTTGCGTGGGGTGACACCTTAGACGAAATGCTGCAGAACAAGATCAAGACAGCTCCGCCATCGCCGAGTGTGGTCGCCCCCGACCGCACAATTCCGGTCGCTCTGGAATCCCTCTGCACGCGATGCATCCAGCGTGAGCCGGCACACCGCATCCAAACGATGCTTGAAGTGATTCATGAGTTACTATACTGGCTTCACGTCGACGCCCACCAACGTCCCATGTGATGGGCGTCGCTACCCTCGTCCAAAGTTGAGTGGGGCTATCATCCCCTGCTGCTGTGCAGCTCGAGTGTTTGGCGACGCCGCGATCCTTTTCGCTCGCCGCTGCGCGAAGATAAACTCGAAAACTGCTCCATCAGGTCGCTTGTTAATCACTACAGCGTATTACGCTGACTTATGGCCGCGGGGCACGCGTTTCGATCGAAGAAAGCCTGCTCCCGCGAGCGAGTGCCGTTCACAACAATAAGTCAACTGCTCTAGAGCCGCGACTGATTGACTGGCACAGTCGGCACCTGCCCGGAAGCTCGCGACCGGAGTTCCGGCTGGAGCTTCCTGATGACGGCAGCAGCGGCTTCATCCGGAGCGATCGCCAGATTATTAAACTCCATCGGATCAGCATGATGGTCGTATAATTCCAGGCCTTCTTTGCCCTCCGCCCATTCGGTGTACCGCCAGCGATCGGTGCGAATACTGCAGCCCATCACCATCGTCTTGAGGCGAGAATCCTGAGGCCTGAGAACCTGAGTCACAGCCAGACCATCCCAATCTGTCAATGGATTATTCAGCAGCGGAGAAAGATCGCGGCCAGCCAGATTGGACGGCGACTTCACACCGGCCAGGCTGGTCAGTGTTGGATAGATGTCAACGAACTCAACAATCCGCTGACAGGGCTGGCCATTGCCAGCTGCTCCCGGAGCGCGGATGATTAACGGCGTCCGCGCGCACTGTTCAAACAACGTCCGTTTTTGCCAGATGCCGTTGTGTTCGCCGAGGTGGTATCCGTGGTCGCTCCAGAAAACCACGATCGTGTTCTCGGTCAGCCCGGAACGGTCCAATTCGTCCAGCAAGCGGCCTACCTGTGCATCGATGAACGACACGCAGGCGTAGTAAGCCTGAACCGCCTGCTTCAGGATCGGTGTCGGCAGGCTGTAATTCGGCACTGGGCAATTGTGAGCAAAGGCTGCCACAGGAATGTCCGCGCGATCGTCGACCGGAGCAAATGGCAGGCGCACTTCGTCGACGGGGTACATATCGAAGTATTTGCGGGGAGCGACGTATGGCGTGTGAGGCCGGAAAAATCCGACTCCCAGAAAGAACGGCTGTTTACGATGCTCCTGCATCAGACGGATCGCCTCCGTCGCAATCATCCCATCTGTTTGTTCTTCATCTGTACCGTCAGCCGCCAGCCAACTGAGTGCACCACTGATCTGACGGTGCGGCTCGGCGTTGAACACTAGAGCTTCGTCAGTTTTGTCGCGGCCTTTGGGGTTAACGGTCTGATTCCACGACGGCGGATCGTCAAAGCCATCTGTTCCGATCGCTGCCGGCACGTTGTAATGATAGATCTTACCGACACGAGCAGCAAAGTAACCCGCTTGCTGAAACGCCTGAGACAGCGTGACGACATCCGGTAGTTCATCACGGAAATGGCGATCCAGATCGTAGACTTTGATCTGATCAGGTCTCAGCCCTGTCATGACGGAGGCTCGGGTCGGATTGCATAGCGGCAACTGATTGTAAGCACGATCAAACTTCATGCCGGTCGCGGCCAGTCGGTCAATGTTGGGCGTCTTCGCCACGAGATCGCTATAGCAACCCAGCGCAGCAGCCAGATCATCGACTGCAATAAACAGCACGTTTGGTTTTTCCGCGGCCGTCGCGCGGATAGACAGCAGGCAAAAGAAAAAGCAGACGGCAAAGCCGATCGTTCTCATGGTCGTCTCAGCGCAGAGGAAGTGGAAGAGTGACTACAGCGTAGTAAGCTGTTCTAAACAGGACAGCAAATGGCATTTTTAGCAAAGTTCTGGTCGGGCGATCATGACCAATTGCACAAGTTCCGCAATCGGAAAAACGCCTGTCTTTTCGAAGATACTGCTGCGTCGTCCTTCTACCGTGCGGACACTGACATCCAGCTTCAGCGCGACCGACTTGTTCGGCTCTCCCCGGCAAATCACAGTCAGCACTTCCCGCTCACTTTCTGTAAGTGAATCCAAACGCTTTCGGATCAGCAGCAGCTTCGCTTCGTCTGCAAACTGGTGGCGATCTTCGGATAACGCCTGATGAATGGCCCGCCACAGCGCAGTGTTGGAGAACGGCTTCTCAAGTAATGTGACAGCCCCGCTGCGAATAGCACGCACGGTCAATTCTGTCTCTGCAAACGCAGTCATCACCACAACTGCCAGCGACACTTCATTGGCACGGAGTGTCTCCAGCAACTCAACGCCAGTCATGCCAAGCATATGGTGATCCGTCAGGAGGCACGCCGGTCGATATCCGTCATAGGAGTTCAGGAACTCTTCCGCGGAGCTAAATGCAATCGCGCGGAGCGACATTTCTGACACTAACGCGCAAGCCGAATCTCGCGCGTCTGTGTCATCGTCAACAATGTAAACGACTGGTGAACCGCTCATAATCAGGTATGTTCGCTGATTGGCAGCGAGAATTCAATTTTTCCGTAGCCAGTGTCTGTAATTGCTCGAATTTTTCCTCCATGTGATTCAATGATCGAGCGGCTGATGGCGAGCCCGATTCCCATGCCGTCCGACTTTGAAGTGACAAAACTCTGAAAGATGTCATGCCCCTGTTCAGCAGTGATCCCCGGCCCGAAATCCGTCACGGCCACCACAATTTCACTGCCGACGACGTCCGCGTCGATGGACATCTGTCTACTAATCGTGGGCGTCTCCTGCATCGCTTCGCTGGCGTTCTGGATCAGGTTGACCAACACCTGTTCGATCTGAATGCGATCTGCGTTCACCAATGGCAGGTCATGACTGCAACTCATCAGCCGTCGGCTGACCGCAGTTCGTTGTGCCGATTCGGTCACCAATAACGCTTCGGTTGCTGCGTCTGCAATTGCAAAGTCTTCGCGTTGACTGCTCGGTCGGCCGAAACGTCTCAGCCGAATAATGATGGTGTTAATCCGCTCTGTTTGCTGTAGAACACGATGTACCCACGACTGCAGTTTGACCTGATCCTCAACAGACACGTCAGGTTTCTCGAGAATCAACTCGGCAGCTGAAGAGAAATTCGCGATGGACGCCAGCGGCTGATTGATCTCATGCGAAATCCCCGCAACCATCTCACCCAACATCGCCACGCGCGCTAAATGGGCCGATTGTTGGTCTTTCTCCCGCAAACGTGCCTCGGTCCGACGGAGTTCTGTAATGTCGTGTCCCACCGCCTGAAAACCCAGAAATTTACGTTTCTCATCATAGAACGCTCGACCGTTCCATTCCTGGAGGGCAACGTCTCCGCTGGCCCGCATAACACGTAACTCAAGGCTGCAAAAAGGGTCTTCACAGGTGACAACAGCCATCTGCTGATATGCATGTTCAACATCTTCCGGGTGCACACTCTCAAGCACAGATCTTCCGACGATCTCGTCCGGCGAACAGTCCCTGGTGCGTGCGTACGCGGCATTGGCAAATGTGATCACCCCCAAGCTGTCACAACGAACAATAAGTTCGCGAAGGTCTTCCACCACAGAACGATACTGCAATTCGCTCTCAGCCAGCTTACGCTGGGCGAGCACCAGGTCCGTTACGATCCGTCCGACAGCCTGATACCCACTGTGCTTTCCTTCCGCGTCGAACAGCGAACGCCCTCGCCATTCTGACCAGTCCGTGGAACCATCCCGCCGCATCACGTCCAAAACAAACGGACGATGAACGTCCGAATTCTGAACCGCTCTCATCACGCGTTCACGGTGGTCCGGGTGGATCACAGAAAACACGTTGAATCCATCGGCCGTTTTTTTCCGTCAGATTGTTCCGTTCGCGATACGACCTGTTTGCGAATGTCAGCGTGCCATCCGCGTCGAACCGAATCACCATCTCCGTCTGGTCTTCCACGATTGACTGATATCGCAGTTCACTTTCCGACAGCCTTCGCGTCAGGATCTCCATCTCCTCACTTCTGCCATCGACCCGCTTCGGTAAATGCCCGGAAACCGAAACGGTGTTTGCCTGAGACTGCGGCCACAATCGCCAGATACTCACAATCAGGACCATGGCAATGAATGCGGTGAAGGCATTGAACCATCCATACCAGGAGAGCGCAATTACCTGCCTGGCGTCTGCACTGTCTACAAATCGACAGACGTTCAACAATGTATTTGAATTCGCTGAGACTGACGTGAGCATTGCGAGGACGATGGATAATTCCGCGAAAGGCATGTGCATCCGCAAAGCGATAGCACCTGAGTCCTGAGCAACCCGCATCGCTTGCGGGTTACCACATTTTCATCCAGCAAAACGGCGGCAACAAGTGACATTGCGACACAGGATCTGGATAACCTGAAGTTCGACGTAACAGATCCGAAACTGCGACTGCCATCCTGAATGGCTTTTACATTGCGACGCACGAGTGAACCATAGATACATAAAGGCTACCATGCGCAACAAAAAACTGACAGTTGTCCCAACCGTGGAGGCGATTGATCGCCAGGATGTGCAGGGGGATTGTGACGTCGTCAACAATTTGATCGAACGCGTTATGGCATCGCATCCGGAGCTGACCGAATCAGACGCCTATTTACGGGTGAAACGCAACGTTGAGAAAATCTGCGTGATGCATTGGGACCTGATACGAAGCAACGGTTCCGCATCAAATTAGAACTTTCGCAGGCGGGTTTTCGTTGCCACACTTTGTTGGTCCTCGATTTTCATCTCGGTAATCTTCCACAGACCCAAACGCGGTTCGACCCGAAACACAGCGGTGAATTGATTTTGCCGTTCGTGGATGTGTCCCCAATGTTCGACGGTGCCGCTCACCGTCCAGTTGCCGCGATACTGAAATCCTGGCCACTCCGCTTTTTGTTCGGGTCTCGTCTGTGCGCCGTCGCCATAGTCCACGGACCGCACACGAGCCACAGCGCCGCCCTGCTCTCGCATCTGCAGACTCTCTCGCAACTGCAGGTACAGCTGTTCCAGAAGATCACCATCGACAGAATTCTCCAGCACTTCGTAGATACGTTCTTCGGTACCAAAGTCCAGTGCTCGATAGGCACGATGATGCAGCTGCTGAAAAATGTGGCCCGCCGCGGCCTCAGCCAGTGGTGGTGGAGGCGACCAGGGATTGTTCGTTTCGATTTGTGCAAACGGCCACATCACGGCAGCCAAAACCAGCAGAGCGACCGAAACTCGCAGACTGGACGCCTTCGTGAATAACGCACACAGAATTGCTCCCAGAACCAGTAACGTCGTGCCAATCGGAATCGAAAGCTTCGGAAGTGGTGGAAACTCGACGACCACTGGCTCGTCTGGTGGTGATATCGCAGCCGGTGGTGCAGACCATTCGAAGACGTTATCTTCCGGCGGATTGAAGCGAGAGAACTCGAACTTCTGCATCTCACCGGTCCAGGGAAAAACCACCGACTGAATCTTTCTCAGTGACGTGTGGAATTTGTCCCACGTCACTGAAACGTCCTGGACCGCAGCGGCCGTGGGTCGATAGGTCATAATGATCCCCACGCGGCCATTGGCCAGGCTCACGCGGCGCTGTTCGGCCTGGCGTGCGAAGTCCTTCAGATCCAGGCCATAGAAATCTATCCGCGTAAAATCGGGCTTCACTGATTCCCCGTTAATTGCGGTGGGGTTCACATTGATCAGCCAATCGCGGATTAACTGCCGAACGGCGTCCTGTTCTTCGATTTCGACAAAGGACGGATCCTTATGGACCATTGGCAGAATCAGACTCAAGCTGGCTAGCGGCACCAACACTTCATGGCGAATTTCCGCAGGCTCAACATAAATAAACGAATACACACTGCTGTAGCTGGTTATCCCCAGCGTTGCTTCCCGTTGCTTTTCAAACCACGCCTTCCACTCTTCTTCTGACGCATCGTCGGACAACGCCTCCTGGTTCCATTCGAATCGCAGCGTTTGAGCAATGCCTGGCTTCAGCGAATCGGTAAACGTAAGGTCAGTGCCAGCTTGATGCAGAGTCAGCTTCATCTCGGAGGGAAAGATAAAATTGCTGTCACTGATGTCCTGCTGCATGGTCAGGTATTCCGGAGGCTCGGCGAATGGAAACTCCAGTTCGTATGTCGCCGTGTGCAGCATCAGCTCACTGACCGGAATGCCCGATTCCGGAATTTCGAAAGGTTGCACATCGGTGACACGACCAGCGAACGGTTCTCCCTCAGCGTCCCGCAACACAACTTTGTCCAGCAGAAACTGACGATGCTGCCGCAACCCCCGTTGCAGTTCATCCGGTGAAATCACATCCTGTGCATCGGGCTCCAGCCCCTGAAACATGTACAGATCCTCAGCAAACAGCTTGATCCGCACACGAGCTGCGTTCCGTGACACAAACACCTGAGCTTCTGTTACGGAAATCGGGTGCTCCATCCCGGTAGCGACATGTCCCAATGACAGGCTGACAATGATCAGCAGCTGGAATATTCGAGCTAAGGCTCCACATTTGCCAATTGCGTTGCGAGATTCGGCCGGGCGGGACATTTGGGACGATGTAGAATAGTCACAGAACTGAACGTTTGCGGACGCAGAATTGAAACTATGACGTGTGGCGGACGGAAAAAACAGCCCGCAGCGGCTATGACTGCCGTTGAGGCATCAGGAAGCAAAGACAGACCGGTCGCTTCTTGACAGGCTTCCTGGGAATTCCGGAGCGTTGTCCTGTGATTTTGACAGTGTTTTTCAGTTTTCCGCGACTACCGTCCCAAACGCGGTCGAACCGAAGTACTATGTAACGTGTCGGAATGCATCACATCTGTAGTTTCGGTTCCACAAGAGATTTCACGTACGCACGCAAATTCGGGTTTAAGTCATGTCAACGGACGAGTTCATTTCTGTAAACGCATCTCCGAATGCGGAAAACGATTCGCCACCGGAGTTACCGGCAGTCGAAGTTGCGGTCGCGGGCGGTGAGGCTTCGCCGCAACAAATCGCAGCCGAAATGAAAGCGGAAATCGACACGTCTTTCGATACGTTGACGGTTACTGCCCCGCGAGACGCGGAACTGTACAGTCGCAGTTTGGCCAACGCGGTCATCGCTGCACAATGTGCCGACGAAATGCGGGCACGTGACATCGTGGTACTGGACCTGACGAAGATCGCTTCCATTGTCGACTTTTTCGTCATTGCAACGGGCACCAGCCGACGGCAGATGCACGCCATCGCCGACGAAGTGAATCGTAAACTGAAGTGGGAAGGACAGAACGACCGGATCGGCGTCGAAGGCTACCGCACGGAAGCCAACTGGGTGCTGATGGACTTCGGTGACGTTGTACTGCATGTCTTCACTGAAGATGGCCGCAAACTGTACGATTTGGAAAACCTGAAAGCCGACGCAGAGCGCATCGATTGGAAAAGCCTGGTTCCTGAATCAACGCCTGCATCTGACAGCGAACCTGCCGGCGAACCCGCTGGCGAGTAATCGACAGCCTCGGCCGACTTTGGCCACATACTCAATCAATTTCGGCGACGCACTTCAGCGACCTGCTCTCACCGACATGCCTGACTCACTTCCACCGCTAAGCGATGCAGAACGGGCTCGTTATGAATGGCAAATGTGGACACCCGATGTCGGTGAAGACGGTCAGCGCAAACTGAAGAACGCCAGTGTGCTGGTTTCAAGAGCTGGCGGTGTTGGCGGAACGGTCGCCTATTATCTGGCTGCAGCAGGGATCGGCAGACTTGTGATCGCGCACGCGGGCGACGTGAAACCCAGCGACCTGAATCGACAGTTGTTGATGACGACCGACTGGCTGGGCAAGCCGCGCACAGAATCAATTCCACGGCGATTGCGGGAACTAAATCCTCACGTGGAAGTGCACTGTGTGGCGGAGAACATATCGGAAGACAACGTCGACGCACTGGTACAGCAGGTCGATCTGGTTGTCGACGCCGCTCCGCTGTATGAGGAGCGCTTCGCCATGAACAGAGCAGCCGTTCAGCAAAGGAAGCCGCTGGTTGAATGTGCGATGTATGATCTCGACGCGCAGCTGACAACGATAATTCCGGGGCAAACACCGTGCTTGCGATGCCTGTATCCTGCAGATCCGCCGAACTGGAAACGCGAGTTTCCGGTGTTCGGAGCGGTTTCCGGCATGATCGCCTCCATGGCGGCCGTGGAAGTCATCAAGCTGGTCACAGGCATTGGTCAGCCGCTGACCAACCGCATGCTGTGGGCAAATCTCCGTAGCATGAACTTCCGCACATTGCCGATTGCACGACGCCCGGACTGCGACGTCTGTGGCAGCGTTTGAGATCCACTACAGCGTATTACGCTGATTTGTGGCCGCGGGGAACGCATTTCGGTTGAAGAATGCCTACTGCCGCGAGCGAGTACCGTTCACAACAATAAGTAAACTGCTCTAGCACCTGACGGCCGAGTGGTCTCGGCAACCAGCGATTGGCGAATTTGGGATGCGATTCAAAGCGGCCGTTCGCCCCGTAGTCCGTAGCGGTGAGGCGTAGCGGCGAATGCTGCCGGGCAATCACATGCCGACGGTGTCGTGCAATTGATGCAGGCGGGAACAAGGAGCGTAACGACGATGATCCCGCAGCGAATCTTTCCGCGAAAACCACGCACTCCCGGCGCTGCGCTCGATCCGGCCTACTCAGTTTTTGTCTCAGGCCGGCCGAACCTGGCGAACAATGGTGGCAGGACCAGCAGGTTGAGCAGCGTTGAGGTGACGAGACCGCCGAGAATGACGAACGCCATGGGGTATTCGATTTCCTGGCCTGGTTTGTTGCCCGTCATTAGCAATGGCACGAGGGCCAGGCCGGTCGTGAGCGCGGTCATCAGGATCGGGGCGAGGCGTTCTTCTGCTCCTCGAATGATGAGTTCCGGGCCGAAGGGAACGCGTTCCTCTTTCTGAAGATGGCGGTAGTGGTCCATCAGCATGATGCCGTTGCGCGCGGCGACTCCGAGAACTGTGACGAAGCCGATCAATGAGCCAAGCGAAATGATTCCCCCGGAAAGGAACGCTCCGCCAATGCCGCC
>CALFOL010000071.1 GCA_937919915.1 uncultured Planctomycetaceae bacterium | reverse complement strand
ACAGACCGTCTTGGTTGTTGGGCACTGCTGAGGGCACATTATTGTGCACTCCTGAGTTTCCCAGTGGCCACAACCGCAGTTCTGAGCCATTGCGGAGGCAGACATCAAGCAGATGCCAGCCAGAGAGAGAATAAAGCGTGACACTTTCCGTTCCTTTCTGAAGGTGGCTTCCAGACAAGCCTGAGGGGATTTGAGTTGAACTAGTTCGACCGTGTCTGCTTTGTCGTTTGGAAACGGCTAGAGCAGGAACCTGTAAGATCTGGGCAAACAGGTGATTTGGGTGACACGTTTGGCATTCACGGGTTTGTTCGACCAATCCAATAACGAAAAGTGAGTGGTTTTTACGCGATGGCGAACGTGCGGGCTGTGGGGGTTTTAATGCAATTGGGGCTGGAGACGCTTCAAAGGCCTGTCCGGTGCCACGAACCCGTTTTGACCAGTCGCTGGCTGTCGAATGACGCGTTTACCGTGGTTTTGCAGACCTTGCGGATTAGTCGGCGCAAAATTCTGCAGAGCTGGACTTCAGTGACAGCGTCCAGCGGAATATTTAGCAGGCGTTCCGTGATAGCGCCCGTTCCGTCGGGGATGCAGAACGAATGAACCAGGTGTCAATTGGCAATGGAAGCAACGCGCCGATCGACGACGATCGTTTGAGGTTGTGACAGCAATGCGTCCAGCTGATGTATGACTCGCGGACCCGCTGTCGCTCACCTGGAATGACAGATCATCCCACTTCACACAATAAGATCTTCGAGAACCCGAGACAGTTCGCTACAGTCCGCGAACTACGTTTGAATTGTCCTGCTGCCCCGAATTGAGGAACGTTTTTCGATGATCGAGCACATCCTAACCCTGCTGATGCTGACACTGCTGCAGGCCGTGCTGGGTTTTGACAACCTGCTGTACATTTCTATCGAATCAAAACGCGTTCAGGAGGACAAGCAATCGATGGTCCGCAAATGGGGCATCGGACTGGCAATCGTGCTGCGAATCGTGTTGCTGTTCGTGGTGGTGAAAGCGATTGAGAATTTTCAGGATACGTTTTTCGAAACGGACAGCTGGTTTATCACCATGGAGCTCAACGTCCACGCATTGATCGTTCTGATCGGTGGAGCTTTCATTATCTATACGGCAATCAAAGAGATTGGTCATATGCTGGCTGATCATGGACTGGATAACGAAGCTGGCGGAAAGAAACGATCCGTTGGCAACGCGATCTTCTGGATTATTGTGATGAACCTGATCTTCAGCTTCGATTCAATCCTGAGCGCAATTGCGCTGGCGTCGTCTCCGAATCCGGATCCAACCAATAAGGCGCAGGTGATCACGTCCGCCAACATGGTGGTGATGTCCCTGGCGGTGATCTTTAGCGGCATGCTGATGATCTGGTTATCTGATCGTGTCAGCGAGTTCCTGAAGAAGAACCGACTCTACGAAGTGCTGGGACTCTTCATTCTGTTTATCGTGGGCATCATGTTGGTCTCCGAAGGCGGCCACCTGGCCCACCTGGCGTTCTTCGACTATCACATCGAACCGATGGCCAAAAGCACGTTCTATTTCGTACTGGCAGTGTTGATTCTGGTGGATATCGTGCAGGGGCGATACCAGAGGAAGCTGATGGCGCAACAGGCCGCAGAAAGCCAAACGGCATAGGCCACTTCTCCAGGAACTGGCAGTCGTTGCTCCGACAGCCTGGGGAATTGCCCGGTCGGACCGACTGTATCTACTCCAGCAGATGTGGGCGCATCACGACCTGCAGCATAAGCACGCGTTCGAACGGGGTGTGATCAGTCACCGTCCAGCAGTAGTCCAGGTCCTGTGGCTGCTGAATCAGATCGGCCGCCTTTGGGCCCATAAAGTGCAGCACGGCGGTTGCGGTCCCCACGAAATCCCCGGCAGAGATTCCGTCCGCGACAAGATCAAAATCTTCGCCGTCGAGAGTTAAGTACCCCAGTCCGCCGCCCAACGGCCGCGGCGAAACCGTTCTGGTATGCTCGGCCGAAACCGGTTGAGCTTCATCATCGGAAGGCCCTGGCGCACGGAACACAACGACATTGAGCACTGGAGTCGTTGTTAGCAGCGCCGGTAGCGGCTGCGAAGCATTCGCCTCTGCGATACGCTGTTTTTGCATCCGCAGAATCTCGTCTGTGCGGCTTTGCAGGTCAGCGCTTTTCGAAGTGAGTTCGGGAAACTCGGTTGCCGCGTTTTCCAGGCACCTGCGAAACTCTTCCGCAGCCGACACCGCAGCAGCCAGATCGTCAGCGCTGCGCAACGCAGTGAAGGCCCAATTCAGCGAATCAACGTGAGTCTGATCTGCGTTCAGCTTCTTCAGCTTCGTGATCAATTCCGCCAAAGGAAACCCCAACGCCATCGGTGCTGACAATAGGGAACCAGAACCACTCAGCACTTTATCCCAGTCAACAGAACTCAACTGCCAGGCCGAATCCGACTCCTCATCAGATTCCTCCCACATTGACTGCTGCCGCTGGAACTCCGCCATCCGGCATCGGTCATCGGCCTGTTGACGTTCCCAATCGTCGCGTGATTCGATCATTGAAAACGCAAATTCGTCTTCCAGTTCCAGATGATGCCCATCGAACGCCATAAACATCGGCCCCGATCCGAATTCGCCGTGGACACTTGCCTGACAGATCGGACAGTCACAATCCAGATGAGTTTGCTCGCCAGTGACCGGCATGCGGCGTCGCTCACATTCGATCAGTTCACGGCATGACAAACCACCACCGCTTTCTTCCGGTGGCCGATCCAGAAACGCCTTCAGGTGTCCGGCAAGCCGTTCTACCATTTCGTCGCCGTCCATTACACCGGCGTCTGTCTGTCGCCAGCATTCATCCAGCAGTGAACGGAGCAGATCAAAATAGATCACGATTTCCGTCGTCCCGAAAGCGGCGTTGCAGTACGCGACACTCGAAACGTCCAACGGCGGCGCCGCGAATCCCTGCATCAACCACTGTTGAGATCGATGTTGCAGATCCCAGCCGATGTGTTCGTGATTCTTCAACATCAACTCGCGGGGCGTCTTTCCGGACAGGTCATCACGAGCAGTCATCAACCAATCGGCATGAACGCGACGACTCACTTCATAGCGCTGTGTTTCGGAAACACCAGATGCGGCAGCAATCAGGATTCTGTCGGCAACACAACGCAGCATGCCCGTACCGTACAACACGGCGCGAAAGTCCAGACGCGATTCCTCGTCGATCACTTTGACCCGGTGACCAATTGTCGTGTTCCAGTCCGCAGCAGCGGTTTCAAACAACCAATCCGATGGAGTATCGAGCCAGATTACGTTCGAGCCGTCGCCGTGTTCATCCCCTTCGGCTTGCAGAGCGGATCGGCGTTCGGGCAGCTCGAAATGAGGACCGCTGACTACAGAGCGAGACGCGAGATCGATCAGACACCAATCTCCATCTGTCGTGGCCGCATCCTGGACGCCGTTGACTTCACTGCCGGTTTGTGGCCAGTCATGAGCAGGTTGATAACGACGGATCGCGACGAAAAACTCGGCCAGCGATTCTGGCTGAGCGGAAACTGACGCGACAGCAACAAGGCACTGCCACTCATCAAACACCCATTTCCGCAGCCCATCTTTCGCGCGGACCGTTAACTGAACGGTCATAAAAATACTCCTTCGTATTGCTGATCGACAACGAATTTTCTGCCAGACCCACCGTGGCAGCGAACTCACGACCGCTCCAGGTGATAGCATCGGCACAACAGGCACCACGAATTTCTGCGTGTTTGCTCACTAAGATCAGGTAATCCGTGTAGACACTACACATCGCACCTAAGTCATATGTATCTTATCCAGACAGCGCATTTCCTAAACTCTACGAGACACTCGTATCCAGTTAGACTTCCGCACGCTGAGCGTCGAAACTTCAGGAATCCGGCGCAAATTTGCAGGAATTTTGGATCCGCATTAAGTACGAAAGCAGTCAGAACATGAATCTTCGTTCAATCTTTGGTGGCAACCGAACGGCTCGTCGATTTCAAGCACGCAACGCATCTGCACCACGTGCTATATCAGGAGCCTCTTCTGAGCGGCTGGAAACACGAGCCATGCTGGCGGGAAATGTAACCGCTCAGATGATCGGCCAGACGACATTGATCAATGGTGATGCTGCTGACAATTCGGTCGAAGTCATCATTGATGCTGGCAACGTGGTGGTGCGAGGCATCGACGGAACCACGATCAATGGCGCTGGCAGCGACTTCATCGTGGCAACGAACTCGTCAGAGATCGCGGGCTCGCTGGTGGCGAGATTCTCAGCGGGCAACAATACGTTTGCCGTAAATGGCATCACGGTTGCTCGCGACATTGTGGTGAGTGGCGGTTCTGGTAACGACACCATGACGGTGCAGAATGCATCCATCGGTCGCAGCCTGTTTGTGTCCGGAGGCGCGGGTAATGACATCATCGGTGCCTCGTCTGTCACCACCGGACGCGACCTATACATCATCGGTGGCGCGGGCAACGACGACATTCTGGTCGATGCTTCGACAGTTGGTGTGGACACTCGCATCAGCGGGTTGGGTGGCGACGACGACATCATCGTTAGAAATTCGACGCTGTCTGATGACGTGACGATCGCCGGGCACTCTGGCCAAGACATCATCATGCTGGACGGAGCGCGTGTCGGCGACAAAACCCTGCTGCTCGGCGGCAGGGGTGCAGACAACATCATCGTTCAGGGCAGCAGTCACTTCTTCGATCGCGTGCAAGCGTTCGGCGGTTCTGGCGGAGACAACTTCGAAGCGGTTGCCGGAGTCGTTTTTGATGGATTGCGTCGCCGTAGTTTCTCGGGTTTCGTTGCCGACACGGCCACCATCCAGACACGGATTAATGATGCCACAAACGGTGCCATTGCATTGGTGGAAGCCGCCGTCACAGCAGCCAATCCGACGCTGACAGTTTCCGCCAGTCAAACAACGGTTAACGAAACAGCGGGCACCATCACGGGCGGTTTGACTGTGACTCGCAGCGGTAGTACTGCCGAAGCATTGGTGGTGACGCTAACCTCTGGAAACACCGCCAAACTCACAGTCGCTCCCACGCTGACAATTCCAATTGGCGCCACATCGGCCAGTGCAGACCTGGTGCTGATTGACACGGTTACCACCGAAGGACAGGTCGTGGTGACGGTCACCGCCAGCGCGACGGACGTGAATTCCGGATCCGTAGGCATTACGATCGCGGACCAGCTAACGGTGACCTCCGCAGTCAGTAGCCCCGTTCAGCAATCGAACGGTATCGATGTGACAAGAACGGAAACGGTCACCATCACCGGCGTCACGGGGCCCGGCGCTGTAGTGGCAGTTGATCGTGACGGCGATTCCGCGTTCAACGACGGTACTGCAACGGCAGACGCCACGGGCAATTATTCTGTCACCACCACGCTGCTGAATAACGCGACAAATCTCGGCGCGAACTCCCTTGTGGTTCGCTCAACATTGGGATCTGGCGCCACCGCGCTGACAACCAATACCACGATGGCGTTGCACTATTCTCCTGGCCGTGTTGTGCGTTTCACGACCAACCAGGATTTCGACAACGATGGTGCCGTCGATTTCTTTGATGTGGAACTACTGGACGCAGATGCTCAGGCAACCGTTGATAACTTCCTGAGTTACACAACAACAGCAGCGACCGGGACGGAGCGATTCGATAACCTTTTGCTGCAGCGCACTGACGACAACTTCATCATCCAGGGAGGGCGTTTCAGCATTGACGGCGCCACAATTAGTGAAGTCGATCGCGACGCAGATAATGATGGAAACACGGACAACATCCCCGGTCAATTTCGAGAGGCCAACAACTCCAATATTCGCGGCACGTTGTCTATGGCATTGCCCGGAGGCAATGCGGAGGTCAGCCAGAACCTGGGATCCAGCGAGTGGTTCATCAACGTGGCGGATACGAACAGCTTCCTGGATGCCAATCTGCACACGGTGTTCGGCCGCGTGATTGGCGACGGAATGGATGTCGTTGATGCGATGAATTTCGTGCCCCCGGTGGATCTCCGAGCGATCTACGGACGCACTTCGCTGGGCGCGAACGCCAGTGCTCTTGGCGAGGTCCCACTGCGCAATGGCATCCCAACGGGCACCGCGCTGACCGGCACGGTTTCATTACCAGTCGGCAGCAACGTGCTGACGGGAACAGGAACCGCATTCACCACACAATTGTCTGCAGGTGAATCGATCGATTTCGGCGGGAATATTTTCGTCGTCGAATCGGTCCAGTCAGCAACTTCAGTCAGGTTGACAGAAGTTGCAACCTCCCTCACGTCAGCTTCGAATGTGTCCGCACTAGTGGGCGTCCTGCCAGCCGACAACGACTTCGTCGTCTTCACGAACATCGGCGAGATACTGGACAATATATAATCCACGTTTCACTAGCGCGTCGCAGGAGACGCTCCTGGGTGCCCATTGCCATCGCGATGTTTGAAGTCGCTGCGAGGTTCAGTGGTGGTTTCGCCGCGGTGTCGTGCGCCGCCGCCCCTATCCCGTTCCCAGGGTTGTGAGCAATCCTGTGCAAAAGATGCTACTTCCGTCCTTTTCGATGATCGAGGCCGGGACACACTTCCCTTTCCAGCCCTATCGGTGATAGTTCCCTCTCGAAATCCTGCTCTCAACCCACGTTCACAATCGAAAGCTCTTCATGCGTCTCCTTATTTGCCTTGCGCTGGCGATCACGACTTCAGCATCACTGATCGCTCAGGATGCTGCTCCGGCGGCACCAGCCGCGCCAACCCTGGAAGCTTCAAAACTTGCCACGCCGCGCGACAGGGTCAGCTATGCCATCGGACTGTCAATTGGCCGTAACATCAAACAACAAGGTCTGCCGCTGAACGTGGAGATGATTGCACTGGGCATCAAAGCGATTCTGGAAGGGGCCGAGCCGCTCATCAATCAGGAAGAAATTCAGGCTGCCTCAAAGGAGTTCGACGCTGAGATCGAAGCGGAAGCCTTGAAGCCGGTTGCTAAATTTCTGGCAGACAACGCCATGAAGGAAGGCGTCAAGACGACCGAAAGCGGCCTTCAATATCTGGTCATCAAAGCCGGCACCGGAGCAACGCCAACGGCTACGAATACGGTCAGCACTCACTACCGCGGCAAGCTGATGGACGGCAGTGTCTTCGACGAGTCTTATGAAGGCGATGCGCCAACAGCCGGCGACAAGCCCGTTGAGTTCGGTGTCGGACAGGTCATCAAAGGCTGGACAGAAGCATTGCAACTAATGAAGGCCGGAGCGAAGTATCGCCTGTTCATTCCACCGGGTCTGGCCTACGGGAAGAACGGACCACCAAGCATTGGTCCTAACAAACTGCTGATCTTCGACATCGAATTACTGGAAGTAAAGTAGACGCCGCCATGACGTTTCACCTTCCACGTGTGGAAGGTGAAACATGTCGGGCCAGAGGTCCCGATCGCGCCTTACTTCAGTCGGTAGAGTTCCAGCTTCTGGACTGCAACTTCTTCGTGTTGTGAGATCCACCTGGGTGAGAACAGATTGAATAACAGTATTTCGCTCGGAGCGAAGTAGAAGTCATCAACGTGCTCAAAGCGATTCTGCTGCACCGTCCAGTCGTACAGCAGACCCGGAGTGCGCAGCGCATGAGGACCAAGGACGAGGTATGTGGCAACCGGATCCCCCTTCCATGTTGCGTGTGGAAAGTCAAGATCCTGTACCGCCGAAACGTTCAGGCCCGCCGCACTGAGATGGCTCAGCACTGCTGGTTCTCCGAAACCGTAGACGACGCAGACTGGTAATTCCGGGGGCGTCAATGATTTCGACGTGTCTGCCTTTTCTGCAACGGTCGCCATCATCGATTCGATCGCCGTTGGCTGTCGCATCAGCTCACGGTTCTCATCGTATTCGTCCTCTGCGTCCGGATGAATGATGCCTGACTCATCCAGGAACATTGGCGTCTTTGTCTTTTCGTACGTGCCGCTCGCATGTCCATAAACGGCAACCCCAATCGCCCAGGAAGCATCTCGCAAAGATGTTCGGTCCTGCCAGATCCAGGACGGCTGCAGGCTGGCTGCACCAAAGATTGTGAGCCCCATCGCGACCATTAGTAATCCGGCAGCGGAACGCCTGGCAAGCATCAAACCCCAATGACTGGCGACTTCACCGCCGCGTCGCGCGACGTTGAGAGTGGCTTCGATCCACCAGGCAAGGCCTCCCGCAGCAGCCAGCCAGATTGCTGCTACCAATGGCAGCGACAGCCGAGGGTACGACTGATAAGTTGGAGTCATCAGGAGCATCCCGGCGAACCATGCCGCCACAAGGCAGACACCCAAAGTCGGGTCAATTGTCGGAGCTGACCGGAGATCTGCGTCGGTGTACGGAGCCGCAGATTCTGACGGAGGCGACAGATCGGACGACAGTCGTCGCGTGTAGAGATCTGACAGCATTGGCCAGAGGAACATTCCAGCGATGCCACCGATTCCGATACATGCCAACAACCCGATTGTGCCCACCCCCAAAGCCATTGTCGCCAGCGCGATGGCAGCGATCACAAACTTCGCCAGGATGGCCGGTGACGGGAAGTTGCTCGCTGGCAAGCTTCGCGGATCGTTCCACGTGGAACGGACCAATAGATACCAGCGCTGAGTTGCCGCCACCAGCATTCCGACACCGAGTGCCGCCGCTCCGAACCAGCTGTCGAGTCGAAAGTGGTAGACCATGTGATCCGCCAGGCGATCCTGCCAGCCATCGAAGCCCAGGGAGTATCCGCTGTGATTCTGCTTGACCGCTGCGTAACCTCCGTGTTCCTGCAGCAGCCACAAAACCGGCAGCCAGCACACAACAGCCACCAGCGACATCGCGGCCATCAACTTCAGTATCGTGACGGCGGAAACTCGGCGGCGACCTTCCAGCAGCCACCAACACCCGCTTCCGCTGCACATGATCGCCAATGGCAACCACCCTGTGTACTTGGTCCACCACGCCAGTCCGGTGCATAATCCCGCCAGCATCATCAGTCTGACAGACTGCTTCTGTAATCCGTTCGAAGCCACCGCGACCGCCAGACAGATCCAGAACAGCGCAGGGACGTCGGTCATTGCCATCCGCGAAAACAGGATGTGGAAGTCGCTGAAGGCAACCAGAAAGACGATCACCAACCCCGCGTTGCTGCCAAACCACGCTCGGCCCATCCACCACAGCACCACGACAGTGAGGCACCCGAACAGCATGGCCGGAGCAAATGGAGCCACGTTCTGCGTGCCCGGTATCGCAGCGATCGCCGTGATCAGGTTGGGCAGCAGGGGCGGAGCGTAAAGATGCCGCATCGGGTATCCATTACCTTGCGCGTCCTCGTACCAGATTTCTGAGCTATAGACCCCTTCATCGAAATGCTCCACCGCCAGCCGTTCGGTACGCGACATTCGCAACAGGCCGCCCATGAGAATGGCCATGATGACCAGGATGAGTTCCTGTTTCGTGGGCTTGAAATTCATGAGCGATCTTATCGTCCGGCGCTGAAAGGCAATGATCCGCGATTTGGTGTCGCAGTATAGACATACGACCGTTCCACGTGGAACGCTGACTGCAGTTCCCCGGAACTGCCCGAATGCTGCCTCTCCACGGCCCCGCGCGGGTCTCCGCTCCTGCCGATCCGTTTCACGTGGAACGGAATCCGTAGTCGCCGCGGTTTGGGGAACGCTGATGTTCGTTTCACGTGGAACGCCCGGAACAGCTTCACTCGACCTCGCGACAGGGGAATTCGTTTCACGTGGAACGGGCTGTTCATTCCCCCTCGGAAGCCCCTGAGGAACGAACGCTGGGCGCTTCGGAGGAATCAAGCTTCTTTCTGAACCGGTGGCCGAGAAAGGTCAGGTAGGCGGGAATCCCGACCAGCAGGCACTCAAGAGCACGCGCCGCATTTGGCGACGCCGCTAAGCTGACCGGCGCAATGAGTAGCGTTACCAACACCCCTCCCAGAAAGTAGAGTCCGAGAAATGTCCCCAGCAAGTTTACCAGTAGCCGGGCAAAACCGAATTCATTGGTTGTGGCCTGGACTGGATCATTCGCTGGCGCCCGGGCCGGCGATCGATAGGGAGTGGCTTCAGGATCATCTGGCATGGCGGTTGGCACCAGAGCTGAGTTTGATCGAGTTAAACG
>CALFOL010000070.1 GCA_937919915.1 uncultured Planctomycetaceae bacterium | reverse complement strand
GCAGGTTGGTCAACCTTCGCGCTCGCACGCGTCCCAGCGTTTGGAACTCGTGGCGCTGATGTCCAGTCAACTGCTGCGACGTGCTGCTGAGAAACGCTGTCTTGTCGGCGGGTTTTGGTTGCTGGCTGTCCTTGGGCGGCATTTCACCTTTGGCAACACGGTCGTGGATGCTGACCCATGTGTCGAACACGTCGCCACTGAGTTCGCCATCCAGCGTCGACAGGTCCAGCCCCGCTTCTGCTTCCTTTCCCGAATGACAATCGAAGCAATTCGACTTCAGGAAGCCAACGTCCGTCTTCGGAATCGCCCCGGCAGGGGCGACGCCGTTGAGGAACAGCAACATGGCGATGGGCAGGGTACGTATCATGGTGGGCAAAACGAAAAGGATCGGGTGCAAAGACGTAGGTTGGTGCATTGTACACGCCACCCGGACGAGCCGGGTACGCAAGTGCCCGATTTTTCTGCGTCCCAACTGCAACCAGCCGAGGACTAACGTCCTCAGCTCGCCTAAGTCCATGTCACCAGTTCGTCACAGCCCGACCTCCGACGACCACAAACTAAACGTCGATTTCCGGAACCACGTAACCTGCGCGGTATTCGCGCTTCAAAAACGGATTTGCGAATTCCGCGTTTTCGCCCACGAAGATTTCTTTCTCAACATCTACCGTCAGCATTGGGCTGAGCCGAATGTCATCGCTTTCGAGTTTTACGCCGTGGGCTGCGACATGCTGCTCCATCTCGTTCACAATATTCATCCAGATTCCGCTGTCGCCGGTCACGGCAGCAGCCGCGGATTTCGTAAACGGCTGTCCTGACCGAAACGCGATGTTCGCCAGATTGCACCAACCGGTCGACAGATGGCCCACCTCCACGTCCGTGTTCAGACTCGAAACATTGCGACTACGAACCGCATCGATAAAGTTCTGGTGATGATTACCGTTGCCGTTGTTCCCTTTGAACTTCCGGATCAGCTTGCCATCCTTGTCGAAAGCCGCTCCGCTGCCACGCTGGCCTTCATAGTGTCCGCCTTCGCAGTAGGCGATGTAACCACTGCCCGGGCCGGGATGCTTCGGCGATCGCTTCTCATTCGGCCCCGCCGTCATATTGGTCAGGCCAATAACAACAGGAATTGACCCTGTATCAAAGTAGACGAAGTGGACGTTCGGCGTGTCGCCGGCATCATTCCAGGCAACGCGACCACCCGCACCGAAGACTCGTTTCGGCAGACGAACGGAATCCTGAAATACGACGTTGCGCAAGTCGTCCAGAACATGCACGCCCCAGTTTCCCATCTCTCCGGAACCCGTGTTAAAGTCCCAGTGCCAGTCGTACTGCAGCTTATTGCGGAAGATCGGCTGATCCTGTGCAGGCCCCAGCCAGAGGTCGTAATCGATGCTGCTACCGATTTCAAGCGGCGTGTCGCGTTTTCCGATTGGCTGGCGGACCCCGTAACGGTTGACGCGAGCCGTCTGGATTTCTCCCAAAGCTTTGTCTTCGTGCAGAAACTTCTTAATTTCCGCCTGCATCGGATCGCTGCGTTGCTGAGTTCCTACCTGGCAAATGCGGTTGTACTTCCGAGCCGCATTGACTGTTTGCCGTCCTTCCCACTGGCTGTGTGACAGTGGTTTTTCAACGTAGACATCCTTGCCAGCTTCCATTGCCCAGATGGATGCCAGGCAGTGCCAGTGATTTGTGGTGGCAACGACAACCGCATCAATGCTTTTGTCGTCCAGCAGCTTGCGAAGATCGGCATAGCCTTTGGCTTTAGGGAACCGTGTCTGAGCTCGTCCAAGTGCTCCTTCGTCCGGATCGCACAACCCCGCATAATTCACACCGGCCACGTTGCCGAACAGTTTCATGTGATCACCCGCTCGACCACCGCATGAGATAAATCCCATATTCACGTCGTCCGCCGCCATCGTGGCGCGGGCGGCGGAAGGAAATGTCATCGCAGCACTGGCGACAGCGGCAGACGCCATAAACTGACGGCGGGAAACATTGGACATTATAGAGTTCTCTGAAAAGCGGATGTGATTTCAGTGGGATTCTGTCGGCAAAACCAGTATCCGCAAAACGACAACGGTTTTCCAGCGTCCAGGGAATCCGTTTCACCCGCCATCACGGAAGAGGACAGGCTGGAGCGAATCCTGATAAGTCGTGAACGCGTTTGGCTCGCGGGATAGCGCTATCACAGTCCCAAACGCTTGCCCCGCGGGCACAAGTCTGCGTAATACGCTGTAAGCCGCTCCGAACGTTCACTCGTTGCATATGCCTCACGAATACGTTCAATCACACGGAATTTGAACCCGCACACTCGACGACCGCCAACCGTGTGCCCAGAATGCCGCCTGACAAAATACGCACACAAAGGCGACTCATGCGTCGGATCAGAATTATCGACTCTCACACCGGTGGCGAACCCACGCGCATTATCGTCGACGGTGGTCCGGATCTTGGCAGCGGTTCGCTGCGTGAACGATTGAATCGATTCGAAGCGGAATTCGACGCGCTGCGTTCAGCTGTGATTCTTGAACCGCGCGGGTCCGATGTACTGGTCGGCGGGCTGCTGTGCACACCCACGGACCCAACCTGCGTGACAGGTGTTATCTTCTTCAACAACACCGGCTACCTGCACATGTGTGGACACGGAACGATTGGACTGATCGTTACGCTATCTCACCTGGGACAACTCACCACCGGCGAACATCGTGTGGAAACGCCGGTCGGAGTCGTCACTGCGAACCTGATTGATCAGCACCAGGTCGCCGTCACCAATGTGATTTCGTATCGGTATCGCAAAGCCGTCGCTGTGAATGTCGCAGGGCACGGAATCGTCACTGGTGACGTCGCCTGGGGCGGAAACTGGTTCTTTCTGGTGGCTGATCATGGTCAGAAGCTAACACTGACCCGGGCCGCGGAGCTGACGGATTTCTGTATGCGCATCCGAGCCGCTTTAGAACGTGAAGGGATCACTGGCACCGATCAGGGTGTCATCGACCACATCGAATTATTCGCCGAGCCTGCTGACCCCGACCTCGCTGACAGTCAAAACTTCGTATTATGTCCGGGCGGAGCATATGACCGTTCGCCATGCGGCACCGGAACCAGTGCGAAACTGGCGTGCCTGGCAGCCGATGGCAAACTGGCCCCCGGTCAGAAATGGCGTCAGCAGAGTATTGTGGGGAGCGTGTTCGAGGGCAGCTACGAGCCTGCCGTGACGAGTGATCCGGTTGCGGAAATCGTCACGGGTCCGATGATCATTCCCACCATCGTCGGATCCGCCTGGATAACCAGTGAAGCTGAATTGCTGCTGGACGACACCGACCCATTTGTCGCAGGGATTTTGGTATGACGCAGGCAGCAAAACACACTCTGGTTATTGGCGGTGGAGTCATCGGCGCGTTCTGCGCCTGGTATCTGCAGCAGGCAGGACGCAAGGTCACGATCGTCGACAAGGGCGAATTCGGTGCCGGGTGTTCTCACGCCAACTGCGGCTATGTGTCTCCCAGCCACATACTGCCGCTACCAAAGCCTGGACAGCTGAGGATCGGGCTGAAGGCGATGTTCAGTAACAAAGGGCCGCTGCGAATCAGGCCCGGACTCTCGCCGTCGCTGTGGGCGTGGTTGCTGAAGTTCGCCAGTCGCTGCAATCAACGCGACATGCTGCTGGCCGGTGCCGGACGAACGGCGATTCTGGAATCCTCGCGAAAGCTCTACCAGGAAATCATCGAAGGTGAAAACCTGGCGGTGGAATGGAAAACGGATGGACTGCTGTTCGTCTTTCGAGACAAACAGCATTTCGAACACTTCGCCGAAACGGATCAGCTTCTCAGAACAAAATTCCATGTTCCTGCTGAAGCAATCGAAGGGGCGGCACTCGCCGAAATGGAACCGGCATTAAAAAAGGGATTGGCCGGAGCGTGGCATTATCCGAACGACGCTCACCTGCGACCGGATCGGCTGATGTCGGAGCTCCATCGTCGCCTGCAGGAAACCGGAGTGACGATTGTCGAAAACAAAACGGTCAAAAAGTTTGTCCACCGGGCCGACGGCGTCTCCGCGGTTGTCACTGACGCAGGCGAAATTACTGCGGACGAATTCGTCGTCGCGACCGGCCCGTTGACTCCGATGCTGAATCGTGAACTCGGTTGCCGAATTCCAATTCAGCCCGGCAAGGGCTATTCCATTACCATGCCACGCCCCAAAATCTGTCCGCGCTATCCCATGTTGCTGGAAGAAGTGCATGTCGGCATCACACCGTTTGATTCGGGTTATCGTATCGGCAGCACGATGGAACTTGCCGGGTACAACTCGGAAATGAGCCCGCAACGCCTGCAGTATCTGCGTACTGGCGCTGCTGAGTATCTGGTTGATCCTTTGGCTGAACCGGTTATGGAAGAATGGTTCGGCTGGCGTCCGATGACATGGGATGGCCTGCCGTATATCGATCGCACGCCGCGATTCAAGAACGTGTGGGTTGCCGCCGGTCACAACATGCTGGGGCTGTCGATGGGCACTGCGACCGGAAAACTCATCTCCGAATTACTGACAGAGCAAAAGCCGCACATCGATCCACAGCCATATCGCATCGGCCGTTCGTAGAATCGCCCGATGGATACCAGCACGACGCGCCAGCGAGTGAATCGGCAGCATATGGTCACCCTGAGTGACAGGCCAATGGTCGTAGCTGTTCCGCTCGCGCCGCTTACGCGGGGAATCGTGTATTTGCGGTGAGGCCGCATCAGGCGTCGGGGAAACGGCTGTCAGCCGCCCGGTTGGGAGATCTGGTTCTGCGTCAGGATTTCGGTTCAGGTGTCCGGCTTCAGCCCCGGCACATGCGTTGGTGCGAATAACATCCGAAATACTTCGCGAATTATCTCCCAACCGGTCAACGTCGAATCCATCGTGAGCGGACTCGACAAAGGACTTCGAACAGCAGTGTGATATCAGCGAGAGGGGCGCTGATTGCGTTCGAAGTGGTTGGTAACCTCTGGCCTGCAGTACTTTGCCGTTCTTCAGTGTTGCCAGCAGAGCGACAACGTTGCGTTTTCGAGCGGTAGCTCGCATCAGCTGGCGGTCGGTCCCGCCTCCCGCCTACAGCGAATCCTAATAAGTCGTGAGCGGGTCTGGCTCGTGGGAGACGACTCTCACAGTCCGAAACGCGCCCTCCGCGGCCACGAGTCAGCAGGAACTGCTGTAGGCGACGAGGTTCGGCAGGCGGACGCGATCGAAGCGTCGGCCGACGACATCGTATAACAGGATTTCGTTACTGGCCTGGTCCCACACAGCACTCAGCTTTACGCTTCGAGGACCATGCAGAATGTACTGGTAACCACAACAGGTGCCGCTGCGTTTGAGTTCCAGTTCTGTCATTGGGAAGTGGTGTTCAAGAAGATTTTCTTTGCGACACAAGGTCACGTGAATATAGTCGCGGAGGTCGTCAAGAGTTCGGACATCCGCCGGAGCGGTGGGTTTCATGCTGCTTGAAGCTGGCTGTGACATGGAGAAGTGCAAACCTTTCGAGTAGGAGAAATGAGGGTTGCGGGTGGTATTCCGATGAGGTTGACCTGAGGAGCGTGGTCAGCAGTGCCGGTGTGGTAAACTGTATCGGACATGCTTTTCACAAAACTTCCCGATTGTTTGTCGCCCATGAATATCCCCTATCAGTAATCAGAACGGCAGGAGTCGTTTAACCAGACCGGTGGGGTAACGGAATTGACAATTTCACCAAAAATTACTTGCTCAGACCTCAAGAGTGAGATCCGTTCGCCACGGCATACGGCCTCCCTGGTGGTGTGACAGCGCTGACCGTCACGGCCTGTACACCACGATCATCGACCCGACCAGACCAGCACGCTGCGACAGCGAGTGAATCAACAGCATTCCCTCGTTCACTCGCTGACGGGTTATCCTGGTGCCCCCGTCCCATCATCGAAAATCGCGGACCGAAAACTTATTCTAAGCCGCCTGTGCGACTTTCCGTCCACTTCATAGCACCCCTGCCATCACACGATTGGGAAACAGAATGTCCAACTTGCTGCCCTGGTTCAGAGCTTCCCCAGCTGGGAAAAAGTGCGTCGCCCTGCTGATATCGTTTCCGGCTGCAGATGAATTCCGGGACAAAGTTCTGTAAGCTGCCAGCAACGTGAAGCCTCCGGTTGCGCCAACTGTTGCCACAGCGGTGGCGACTCGGCTACCCAGGCACACACGGCTTCTTAAAATCGAAGATTTCTGGAATGTGCGATATGAATGTTTGTCCTGGAGTCCGCCTGGTTCAGGCGTTCGGATGCTTATCCTTATTGCTGACTGCCTGGTTTCCCTGTGCCGCAGCTCCGCTCGACGAAACGGAGCCTCTGCAGTTGCTGGTGGAAACACTCAACTCTGTTGATGATGCCGGCACGTTGAAGTCGTTGATGCAGGGAATGTTGAAAGGACTGGAAGGACGTCGCAACGTGGATGCCCCGGCCAGGTGGCCCGCTCTCGCGGCGAAGCTCAATACTCACCAGGATCTAGGAATTCGTGACCTGACCAACCAACTGTCGCAGATTTTCGGCGATGAAGCGGCAGTGCAGCAGGCGCTGGGGATCGTCAACGATACCACCGCGGCACCGGCGGAACGCCTCAGGCAGTTGCAGTTGCTGTTAGCTCAACAGAATCAGGAAGTCTCCGGGTTGCTCGAAGGTCTTTTAAACGAACCGGAATTGCAGCTGACTGCCGTTCGAGGCTACGCGTCCGTCGAAAACGCTGCCGCGCCGGCGGTGCTGCTGAAGCGATACGCCGCGTTCGCTCCGGATCTGCGCCGTGCCGTGATCGAAACCCTGGCGACGCGAAAGTCCTACGCTGAAGCGTTACTGACCGCCGTTCGTGATAAAGCGGTTGCTCGTGAAGACGTTCCCACTCACGTCGCGCGATCGCTGAACACACTGTTAGGTGACCGGTTCGAGTCTGTGTTCGGAAAATTGCCGGCCCTCGGTGAGGACCGTGAAAAGCTAATCGCGAAGTGGAAGTCTGTGATCACGCCGGTGGCGTTGGAAGCTGCAGACGCGTCGCGCGGTCGAGCCGTGTTTAAGAAAACCTGTGCGGCCTGCCATCTGCTGTATGGTGATGGCGGAGAAATCGGACCGGACCTGACGGGTTCCAATCGAGCAAACCTGGATTACCTGTTACTGAACAGCGTCGATCCGAGTTACGACGTTCCAGCGACGTACCGGATGGTCACCATCCAAACGGTTGATGGTCGCGTTGTGAATGGCGTGGTGGCGGAGGAAGATGGGACACGAGTCGTTCTGAAAACGGTCGAAAAGCCTCGCCTTGTGATTGCTAAGTCCGATATCGACGAGCGTGTTCTTTCAAAGAAATCGATGATGCCGGACGGACAGTTGGAGGCGTTGAAGCCTGAGGAAGTGATCGCCCTAGTCAAATACCTGAGAACAACCGAACAAGTGGAGTTGGCGAAATGAATGACACACATCAGACAACTGCAGCGCCAGTAAACGCGGCGCACTTGTTGCGACGTGCTTTGGTTGCGATTGCGCTGTTCGCCCCCGTGATGCACTCGGCAATTGCCGACGAGCATGAGCACCGTAACCAGCTTCCAAAGCAGCAACATAAAGACAGCGACGCGCCGTTTCTGAAGCCCGGTGAAGCCGTCGCGAAGATGTCCATCCCCGATGGATTTGAAGTGTCCGTCTTCGCTGCTGAACCGGATATCGCCGAACCGATTGCATTCTGCTTTGACGATCGTGGCCGCATCTGGGTTGCTGAGAACTTCAATTATCAAACGCGTCAGAAGCACACGGATGACCAGGTGAGCCGGATTCAGATTCTGGAGGACACCAACGGCGATGGTGTTTTTGACAGCAAAAAGACGTTCACAGATAAATTGACGTTCACGTCGGGACTGGCCTGTGGATTCGGCGGTGTCTTTGTTGGCTCGCCTCCGAACCTGACGTTCATTCCGGATGCGGACGGAGATGACAAGCCGGATGGTCCTCCCGAAATCCTGCTGGACGGCTGGGGCATTCGTGACCGCCATGAAACTCTAAACAGTTTTATCTGGGGGCCGGATGGCTGGCTCTATGGTTGCCACGGCGTGTTCACTCATTCCAACGTGGGATACCCAGGTGCGGAAGACAAAGATCGCCAGTTCATCGATGCCGGCATCTGGCGGTATCATCCGACCCGCAAGACGTTCGAAATCTTTGCACGGGGATTATCCAATCCCTGGGGATTTGATTTTGACGACCGCGGACAGGGGTTCGCCACATGTTGCGTCATTCCTCATTTGTTTCACGTCGTGCAGGGCGGCGTATATCACAAACAGAGTGCACAACACGTCAATCCGTTTATCTATGACGACATCAAAACGATCCGAGATCACAGCCACCTGTCGGCTCACGGTGGAGCACGTTTCTATCTCGCTGATGCGTTTCCGAAGAAATACCACGACCGGCTGTTTATGTGCAATATTCATGAGCACGCCGTGTTGACCGATGTGATGGTGCCGAAGGGGTCGAGCTTCATCGGAAAGCACGGCGACGACTTTATGCCGACCAACGATCTGGCATGGGTGGGTTTCAGTGTTGAGATCGGGCCCGAAGGTGGCGTCTACATTCTGGACTGGCACGACCAGGACATTTGTGGCAACGCGATCAAATTTCCCAACAGCGGTCGCGTTTATCGCATCATGCCGAAGGGATCGAAGGCCTTTGCTCGTCCAAATCTCGGTGCGATGACGGATGCGGAACTTGTTAAACTTCAGACGCACACCAACGATTGGTACGTCCGTCAGGCACGGACGTTGCTTCAATCGCGAGCGACTGCGAAGAAGCTCGACACGTCCGTAGCACACGCGCAACTGGCCGCGATGTTCGAATCAGCAGTCGATACTCCGAAACGTCTGCGGGCATTGTGGGCCCTGCACGTCACAGGCGGACTCAGCAAGGATCGTCTTTCGGAACTCCTTGGCCACGCTGACGAACATGTGCGAGCGTGGTCGATTCAGCTTCTGCTTGATGCCGGTAGCGTGAATGCATTTCAGCCGGAACGAGCAAAGTCAGCCGACGGTGCAGACGGAAACACTGTTCCTCCCGATAAGCAGACGTTAGAGAAATTCCATGTCATGGCAAAGAACGATCCGTCGCAGATTGTGCGATTGTATCTAACATCTGCCGTGCAGCGGCTTCCGTTCGAACAGCGATGGCGGATTCTGGCAGGCCTGGTTTCGCACGCAGAGGACATCGACGATAACAATTTGCCGCGACTGTACTGGTTTGCTCTGGAATCCATGGTGCCCGACTACCCGCGTGAGTCGTTGCAACTGGCAGTTGACGGAAAGATCCCGCACCTGCAGGAATCTGTAGCGCGGCGGTTGGCGACAGGCGCTTCTGCTGCAGGCGAACTCCCATCCGTTCAGAATCAAGTGGCATGGGACAAGATGATTCAGAAGGTGGCAACAGGCTTTCGCGTTAAGAAGAGCGGCGAACAGGGAGTCGTTTTTCATCCGGCTTTCCGCAATCAGGTGGCCGTTCAGACTCATCCTCACGACCGCAACGTGCCCTGCGTTCTGGAAACACGGCTGACTGATATCCCGAAGGACACAAGAACCACGCTTAAACTGCGAGTCAGTCACCATCCTCATGGAGACTGGCAATTACGGGTTCTCGCCAATGGTAAGGTCATTGCAGATCAGATCGTCGGGGCGAAGACTGTGGGGAAGGACGAGTGGCTGGATGTCTCGGTTGATCTTTCGCAATTCGCCGGGACGAAGGTAAATCTGTCCATCGAAAATCGGGCCAACGACTGGCAGAATGAATGGGCCTATTGGAACAGGGTGCAGATCGTGAAGGAATAGTTTCTGCCTGCCACTTCAACTTCTCTCTGTGTTACCGGGGAAGTTGATGACGTTTCAGGAAGTTCCACGCCTGCGCGTTGATTGTGGGAGACCACGCATGTCCCAGGCCATCAACGACAATCAGGTCCGCTGTATGTCCCGCAGCCCGATATTCGTCGACATCGGATGGAATCGAACCAGCGTCGAAGTCATCGCTGCCCACGATTATGAGCACGGGGAGTCGTGGGCCTTGCGAATTTTTGATTTTACATTTTCACTCCACGGTCCGGTGAACG
>CALFOL010000069.1 GCA_937919915.1 uncultured Planctomycetaceae bacterium | reverse complement strand
GCCCACGACATGAGCTGCGGTGAGGATCAAGTCCTTCGCGACCGGGTAGCCCGTCCCAATGTTCGTTAAAGGTGGCAGGAACCGTTTAGCGTTTACGACTGCTGATTCCGGAGAAGACCGTCAACAATTCAAGCGGGCGTTCGGCAGTGACCATCAATCGATGAGTGCATTGGGCGTTCATTCGATGGGCAGAAATCTTATCAAGCGATCTTCGTCGTTCCCGGATACGAGTTGAATGAGCAAGCTTTCTTTGCTCTTACCTGAGACAATCGCCGCATCACTGTCTCCTCCCTTGATCGCTCTGGCCTTGATGCCCAGGTTCAGGCCGCCCTCTTCCGTGGTCCCCGCGTGACACTCGTAACAATTAGCTCGCAGGATCGGTTGAATGTCGCGTACGAAGTCAACCGGCGTAGAAGTTGCTTCCGTGTCCTGCGCGAAGGCAACGCTGCTGAACAATCCAAGGCAGATTGCCATGAACATCGACTTCCAGCGGGAGCGACGATCAAACGGAAACGTCAAAGGAAGGATCTTCATGATTATTCGCTGACAGGGAAACGAAGGTGGGAGACAAAACAACATCACTATTCAGCGTACAGCTCCAACGTAAAGAGCGTCGCGATGAGCAGGTCGACAAGTGGAACTTTGTCACGGAAACAACTCCCCTCGTTGAGCATTTTTGGGCGGGGCCAACGACCGGCTTTCAACGCAGTCGTGATTCTGGACGTTTCAATATAAGTGAACTAAGTCGCACAGCAATGCGTATATGCGGAAATCACTTTCGGTTTTTCTTCTCGATCAACTTAAGTCACGCGTTTTCGTCGTCGGTATACGCCGGGTGTGGTGTCAAAATGCTGGCAAAAGGCCTGAGACAAAGAGGCGCCCGTAGTGAACCCGGCTTCGGCTGCGATCGTGGCAACGGGTCTGTCGGAATCCAGCAGCAATCGACCGACATGAGCCATCCGAATGCGATTACGTTCCGCACGAAAACACTCATCCAATCTTCTTCGCGAAATCGAAAACGTCTTTAGCAAGTCGGTTACGGCAATGCCGAACGGGCCCCTGTCGCGACTGTCGCGTAAAACTTCTGCGATCTCGTCGTCCTGCATTGCAAGAGTCTGTCGAATGCCGGCCTCGCACTCGAAGCGGTGGGATAAGTGTCGCGAGTTTCGCCGTGACACCACTACTTCCTCATTCGCTCCAGAATCTGCGCTGCCGTTTTACCGATCCGATGACTTGCCAGTTCGACGGTCGTAACCGTTCGGCATCAGGTTTACGCTGAGCAATGAAAGTGGGAGCTTCGAGGGCCACCAAAGTGAATTCGGTTGATATTTTCAGTTTTCGTCAGGATCGGTGGCGTGATTCGGCCATTCATTAACTTCGTTGGCCGCCTTATGCAGGAGACTGTCA
This sequence comes from uncultured Planctomycetaceae bacterium, assembly GCA_937919915.1. Classification (GTDB taxonomy): domain Bacteria; phylum Planctomycetota; class Planctomycetia; order Planctomycetales; family Planctomycetaceae; genus Fuerstiella. The sequence continues at coordinate 8,723 of CALFOL010000069.1, read as the reverse complement.
ATGTCGCGGCCGAGATGACTTGACGAGGGGCTGACTCGCGTGTTTAGCAGTGCGACAAAGTTCTTACCGTCGTGCCGCCGGATAAGAATTGTTGCGGTGCCGTTGAGTGACCCCGTGTGCCAGTGATTGATCTTCGCGACACCAACCACGCGGTTGCTCCACCCAAGAGAATAGAATTTATCTTCGGGCTTTCCGTCCTCTTTGTGTCCCGCCAAACCCGGTGGTCGTTCGTGCATCAGTTCGATGGATTCGGCAGATAAGATGGGGCAGTGTTCGGGGTCATCGAAGGCCGCGGCGAATTTGGCGAGATCCGTTGCCGATGCGATCCAGCCGCCGTGCGAATCCATCGCTTCCAGATGCCACGCGCCATATTGCCATGGAACTTCCTGGTCGAGGTCCTTCCTGAACACTGACTTCCCGGTGCCAGGTTGATAATAACGAACTTCATTTTTGGCTCGACCGGAAAGATGGGTGGCTCCGATTCGCATCGTGGTGATTCCGATGGGAGCCAGCACCTTTTCCTTCACGCAGGCTTCGTACGTTTGGCCGGTTAGTTTCTCAATGACTCGGCCCAGCAGGCAGTAGCCAAAGTTGGAATAGGCGTAGCGTTCGCCCGGTTCGAAATCTAATTTGTGCGAGAACATCGCCTTGACAACGGTCGTCGGATCGGCGGGAGCATCCGTTCCAGCCTGTTTGGCGAATTCGACGGGCTTGAACATCGCGTCGAACGACTTGCCGCGGTCCCAGCCGCCGGGATGCTGCAGCAGGTGTCGAATTGTGATGTCCTGCCAGCGCGGATCGAATGCATCGCCCGCGGCGTTGATGTCGTCTTGGTAGTCGAGGACCGAGAGAACTTTGTCATCGATTTTCAATTGTTCTTTCTCGACCAACTGCAAAATCGCCACGGCTGTGATTGGCTTCGAGATGCTGGCGATCCGGAACAGACTTTCGGGCTGAACGGCTTCTGCAGCGGCAACGTCCGCGTAACCGTAGCCGCGAGCGAACACAACTTTGCCGCGATCTGTCACTGCGATGGAGGCACCGGGGACGCAATGTTCCTGCATGAAGTTGTGCATGTGTCGGTCGTAGCTCGCGAACGCCGCGACGTCTTCTCCGGACTTCATATTGTACGGCGCAGTTTCCTGGTGATATCCAGGGCCGCGCAGAACTCGGCCCGGACGAGCGTCCGTTTGCTTGCCGTCTTTCAGCACGCTGATTCCATTTACGATGACGTGCTTCATCCCCTCCGACACAGCATGAGGATTCACGAAGTCGGCGTTGTCGGTCAGTTGGTCGTAATTAAACGCGATGATGTCCGCGGCAAGACCGACGGAAATCCGACCGCGATCGTAGGCCAGTACGTCGTTCGCAGCGGCAGCACTTGCCTGCGCGACCGCTCGTTCCAGCGAAATCGCTCCGAGGTCTCGGACGTATCGAGACAGCATTCGTGGGAACGAACCGAAAGCTCGCGGATGCGAGGCCGAACGACTTCCTCCCGCCGGTCCGACGTCGGTGCAGAAGGACACGAATTCCTGCTGCATGGCCAGAATCTTGTTGGCGTCGGTCATGGTTTCCGGAAGTGCGAATGCTCCGGACTTCACCAGCTTAAAAAACGTATCCCAGGGATCTTCGTTCATTGCGGTTGCGATCGCCGCGACGGATTGTCCGTCGAGCTCCTTGTATTCGGGGATGTTGCTGCGGCCAATGATGATGCGATTCCAGTCGTGACTCGCGTGTCGAAACCAGTTTTCCCATCCGGAGGTTGTTTCCATCTCTTTGCGAATTTCAGCTCGCAGATCAGCGTCGTCAAGGCGACGTCGCAGCTTGTCATAGCCTTCGCCGAAGTGCCGCGGGTGGATCAGCGCAGCGATGCCAAGGCCGTTGTTAACGTAAGGATAGATATCCGCCGTCACCTGTTCACCGGCGGCGCGGGCGGCTTTGATTTTGGCGATCGCAAGCTGCATCTTGCCCCAGTTCTGCCGACCGGCGGCCTTCAGATGAAAGATGTGAACTGGCGTCTTGCCTTCGCGGCCGATCTCCAGTGCTTCATCGATTGCTTCCAGCAGCTTGTCACCTTCATTTCGCATGTGAGTGTAGTAGCGTCCGCCGTATTCCCCGGCCGCTGCGGCAAGTGCGGCAATTTCTTTCGTTTCTGCATAAACGGCAGGTGGGTAAATCAACGCGGTTGATACACCGATGGCTCCGGCTTCCATTCCTTCACGCACAAGGCTCTGCATTTTCTTGAGTTCGTCAGCAGAAGGGCGTCGATCGGCATCACCGAACACAATTCGTCTTACCTGAGTATGCCCAACAGTTTGCACAACATTGACGGGAAGGCCCTTTGATTCCAGAAGAGTGAAGTACTCGGCCATCGTCGTGTAGCCTTTACGCTTTCCCTCATCATCGCTGAGCGGCGCGGCGGAACCGCCTTCTCCGGCATTGATTGTTGTGATTCCCTGAGTCAGCAGGTTGATAGCCGTCTTCGGATCATCCACCATCGGAGACGCCGTCTGCCCCATCATGTCAATGAACCCCGGAGCCACAATCAGCCCTGCCGCGTCGATCACCATATCGCCTTCTTCAGCGGCGATGTGTCCGATGCGAACGATCTTCCCATCATCGATGCCCACATCCGCCACATACCACGGCGCGCCGGTTCCATCGACGATCTTCCCACCACGAATGACGATGTCCAGCTTGTCGGCTGCCGATGAAGGGGATGCGGCAAGTAGTGCGATCGCTATTGCGAAGAAGTATTGTTTCATGAGGAGCTTTCATCGTAGCCGTAACGAAATGCCGAAGTGCGATTACCCGTTGGTGAGAGAATGGCGTGGGGAGTGACCTTGTTGTTCTTGTGGCAGGGTTGTTGTCTTATGGTGGAACGTGATGGTTACTAATGGCGGCTAAGACGATCGCTAATCGATTTCCTCAAACGTCACGTTGCCGATGCGGTACTTCTTCCAGTCTTTAAAGTCGAAATGCCACCATTCGTATTCGTAGATTGTGAATCCTTCCGTTTCCATTGTGCGACGAAGAAGTTCGCGATACCAACGCTGTTGTGAAGTTCCGCCGGGATACTGTGGGAACGACCGCGGAGAGAATTCGTCGTATCCGGCCACCATCTGAATCGGCTCGCCGGACTTCAGGTCGTACAACGTAATGTCAACAGCACAGCCTCGATTGTGGCGTGAGCCATTGGCCGGATTCGCGACGAAGTCTTTCAGTTCATCAGGCGTTGCATCCCAGAACATCTTAGTAACGTGCCACGGACGATACGCGTCGTGGACCAGTAGGCCGAGACCGAGTTGTTTTAGTCTGGCGTTCGCTCGCACAACCGCTTCCGCCGCCGGACGCTGCATGAAGGCTCGAGCTTGTTTATAGAAAACGGCTCCGGTGAAATTGTTGGTCGATGCGTAGCGAATGTCGAGCTTGATCGTACCATCAAGCGTTGTCAGATCCACCAAATCCGCATCGCGGTAGTCGCCAGGTTCAGGCGGAGGAGAGGCGGCGAGTGCTCCTGCTCGAAGGTCGTCGATGGGTTTGACCGGTTCGATCTTAAATGTTTCGCCGTCCTTTGTTCCCACCTCGCGACGGTCGAATTTCACTTCTGCAGCGACGACCGAAGTGGCGACACCGGCATCGTTGCGTGTGAATTCCAGACCCTCGCCATGATACAAACCGTAGTCTGGGAATTCGTAAACGTCGTCGCTGACCTGCTTCAGCGGGTAGTAGTAGAACCATTCGATCAGAGCGTACAACTGTCCGTTGTCTTCCAGGATGTACAGCGTGTTGTGGTCCCAGCCGTATTCGCCAATCAACCCTTTCCAATTCTTGGGGATGTCAGCAGGTGGTTGATGTTGCAATCGTTTGAATTCGGTATCGCCGACAGTCAGCCGTTCTGTGTCGATGAGTTTCACTTCCGTACCGAATCCGATTTCATCGTCCGTGATGATCCTGCCATCTTCCGCGGCGGAACCGAGCTTGTAGCGGAAGGAGCCACGCTCCATAAAGACATCGCCATTCAATTCGCTGATGAACGTAAATTTATCGCCATCAACTTCGCGGTAGGTTCCCACCAGGTCAGCCGCGCGTTCAGGAGGAATCGGGCCGGTCATGCGATACGTCGGCAGCGGCTTGCCATCCTGAGTCGCGATCATCAGACGCAGTGCAAAGTCCGCCAATCGACCGACGACTCTGTTCGTGCCGTCCAGTGATGCCGCGGCGGCAACTCCCAGCTTGCGATCGGGCAGCGCTTCCAGCTGAGTTGAAAATCCATAGACCGCGCCACCGTGGCCGATCTTTGTGTAGCCGTCCAGATCCTGCACATGAAAGCCCATCCCAAAGCCCTGTGGCTTACCTTCGGAATCCTTGATCGGAGTCGTCATCATTCGGTACGTCTCCGGCTTCAGAATCTGCCCGGTTGCCGTCCTGCCTTCGTTGAACATACAAACCATAAACTTCGAAAGGTCAAGGACGCTGGAATACAAATTGCCAGCCGGCCCGGTACCCAGCAGAAACGTGGGAGCCTCGAATCGACGACCGTCATAAGTTCGCATCCACCCGGTGGCCAGGTTTGGTTTAACGGCGTCCGTCACAACAAAACTGCTGCTGTCCATCTTCAACGGTTCCAGAATTACCTGACGAACCCGTTCCGGATGAGAAACGTCCAATTGCGATTCCAGTGCCGCACCGACCACGGCAACCGCCGCGTTGGAATACTTCGTCTTCGTTTCCGGCTTGTACACCAGTGATGTGCTGTTCAGGCTGGCAACAGTTGCTGCCAGAGTCGGTTCCGTCGGATCGAAGTAGTTCCCCACGGGAGATTCTCGCACAAGTCCCGAACGGTGCGACATCATTTGCCGCAATGTCAGCGGAATGTTGAAGGGGTTGCTTGGTTTGAGGTTCGGCACGTAGGTTTGAATGTCGGCGTCCAGATCCAGCTTGCCACTTTCGACCAGTTGCATCACAGCGAAGTCCGTGAACAGCTTCGAGACAGAGCCGACTCGATAAACGGATTCCGCCGTCGCAGGAACCTTCTTTCCTGCGTCCTGAAAACCGAACCCGTCAGCCCAAACGATGCGGTCGTTGTCGACCAGGGAAATCGAAAACGCAGGAAGTTGCTTCGATTCCACTTCGTGCCGGATCGCCGTCTGAAGGCGTTCGATTGCCTTTGAGTAATCCGTCGCAGCGGCTGCCCGCTGAACCTTTGCGATGACGGTTGGTTGGAACTCTGCCGACAGGGTGATTGCCGGTTCCGTGAGAAGACACAGGACTGCGGCAAAAAAACAAGATCGTCGCATGGTGGTATTCTGTTTTGACATGCTTGTCTTCCTGTGTTTGCCACTATTCAGAAACGTGCACTTCGCGTCGCCCCGTGGAATCCGCTGCAGCGCGGGCCATTCCTTCGGTATTGAATCTCATCACGATCTCCCCGGTGTGGCTGATGGCGATAATCCCGCCTCGCACCGTTTGTTCTTTGCCGTTCAAAATGTCACGGACGGCCGTGTCCAGCGAGTCGTTGCGGTAGGCCATTCGTGCGGAAACGTCGTACGCAACCGCATTGCGGATGAAATCTTCACCGATTCCGGTACACGAAACGCCGCACGTTTTGTTGTCTGCAAACGTGCCCGCTCCAGCGATTGGCGAATCACCGATCCGTCCGTACTTTTTGTTTGTAAGCCCGCCGGTCGATGTTGCCGCGGCCAGGTTACCATGGACATCCAGCGCGACGCAGCCGACCGTTCCCATTGAATCTGCTTCCGCCTGGCGCTGCTGTTTCTGAACTCGTTCAAGCCCCTGCTTTTGATGGTCCGTCGAAAAATAGCTGTTTGGCACGCGTTCAATCATCGAGTCGTCGGCGTACCCGTCAGCAAATGCTTCGGCGCCCGACGTGACCAGCAAAACATGACGCGTATCCGTCATGACTCGACGAGCGAGCGACACGGGATTCTTCACCGTGCTGACTCCGCCAACGGCGCCAGTCGATCGATCTCGCCCATCCATCATTGTTGAGTCGAGTTCATGAGCTCCGGCTGCGTTAAACACGGCCCCCTTACCAGCGTTGAAGTACGGCGAGTCTTCAAGAATTCGCACGACGGCTTCGACCGTGTCGAGGCTGCTTTTTTCCGACCGCAACAGCTTCACACCCGTCTCCAGAGCAACGTTCAGAACGTTCTCTCGCCCGCGTTTCCATTCTTCCGACGATGGCGATTTGCCCGCTCCACCGTGGATCACGATGGCGTATTTTTGCGGTGGTTCGTCGGCGTGCACAGTCACGGACAACAGGATCGCGAATAGCAGAAACAATGAGTTGCGGGCGTTCATCTGGTATTCCTCTTCATCGCTTTCGGGAATGTTCGTTGTGCTCAAACGTGCTGCGAGTGCTCATCAACGGCAAGTGTGCATTGGGCGGCCAATCAGAAAAGCTCTTCTCCTGCCTGAATCAGAAACTCGTCCAGTCGATCACGAATCAACTCAGCACCGCAGCCCGCTTGTCCGGACAAGGTCACCGCCCCATTGACGACGGTTGCTCCGCTTGCCGGTTCGTCCTTCAGCAGGACGGCTCCGTCAAGGTCAGCGTAGTCGAGCAGCGGAAGCAATTGAGCGGCTCCGCTGATGCCGATCGAACTTTCGACCATGCAGCCCACCATTGTTTTCAAACGCAGCTGCCTGGCGCTTTCCAGCATGCCGATTGCCGGTGTCAGTCCTCCGCACTTGCAGATTTTCACATTGACGCCGTGAAACAGCCCGGCACAACGTCCCACATCATTCGACGTCTGGCAGTCTTCGTCCGCGATGATTGGTAAAGCAGATTCCGTGGCAAGGCGTGTCTTGTCGACTCCTGACGCACTGATTGGTAACGGTTGCTCGATGAATTCCACGTTCAGTTCGGCCAGCGCTTTTGAATTCACGATCGCCTCTTCCACGGTCCAGCCACAGTTCGCGTCAACTCGAAAAATGGCGTCTGTGTGCTTCCGCAGTTCTGTAACGATTTCGATATCCTGCGGCGTCCCGAGTTTGATTTTGTAGATGCCCCAGCCGGGCAATTCGTTCAGCTTAGCGACCATATTGTCAATGGTGTCGATGCCGATCGTGTAACTGCTGTCCGGGACGTTCGTCCATTCAAATCCCCAGTCCTGCCACGTCGGAACACCTTTCTGCCGCCCACGAAGATCGTGCGCAGCAATATCCAGCGCCGACAGTGCGAACATGTCGCCATCGATCAAGCTGTGCATCTTTGGCCAAAGGTCGTTCGGCGAATGCGTTGCGTAGTCAGCCAGATGCGGCACAACCTTTTGCAAAGACGCGGTGATCGAATCGAAAGTATGCCCGTAGAAGGAGTTTTCCGTGACTTCACCATACCCGGACAGACCATCGTGTTCGAGTTCCACAACAAGGCTTGGCTGAGTCGTGATTGACCCGCGAGCGATCGTGAATTCGTGCAGCAGTGGCAGGCTGAGTCGATAGAGAGTGAGTTTCATTTCGCGATCACCTCCGCTCGGAGTACAAGGCAGGCCTGTACGAGCTTGTCGGCTCCGGTGCGGTAAACGTCACAGGCCGGCAGTCCGAATTTGACTTCCGCCCGAAACAATTCCGCATCGGCTTCTTCCGCTGTCAGATTTCGAGTGTTAACAGCGATGCCAATGATTTTGCACGGATGCCGCAGGTTGGCGACCGACTCATAGGCCTGCATTTGATCCGCCAGCGGTGGAATATCGACATTGTCGAGTCCCTTCACCTGCTCCCGCCCAGCTTCGTAACAAAAGACCAGACCGTCAGGAGCACACCCGTGAAGCAGGCCGAGGGTCACCGCCGAGAATGATGGATGTGAAATGCTGCCTTGTCCTTCGATCAGCACAAATTCGTGTTGTTCGTTCTGTTGAACAAGTTCTTCAGCGGCACCGTTTACAAAATCGGCGACAACGCAGTCGATCGGCACACCTTCGCCTGAGATCATGATGCCCGTTTGCCCCGTTGCCAGAAACTTCGCGTCGTGCCCGGCTGCCGCGAGACCTCGTTGAATTTCCAGGGTTGTGACCATCTTGCCGACACTGCAGTCGTGGCCAACAGAGTGAATTCGCAGGTTACCCGGGCGAAACAGATGACGTTTGGCCGTCGACTTGTGGCGATTCCGACGTACATCGATCAACATCGCGCCCGACTGCGCCGCGGCCGCTACATACTCTTCGTCATCCGTCAGAAAATCGTGGAGTCCGGAAACGACGTCCAGTTTTCTGCGCAGAGCTTCCAGAATCAACGGTCGCCATTCATCCGGAAGCTTGCCTCCTGGCGGCGCGATTCCGACATACAAAGCATCAGCGTCGTTTACGGCAGAGAGTGCTTCGACAATGGGGATGTCACCGCCGGCATTTAGAAGTTGTTGAGCCGTCTGGCCAGCCGCCTGCTGATCGATCACTGCTACGACGTCGTCGGTACGGTACCGAAGGATGCTGATAGCGGTCTTGGCGACGAACGGGGTTGAGTACCCGTCGATGATGATGACGATTCGTCGATGTGCCGTCATGGCTGAGCGTGAAATGTCGTCTTTCACGAAGTTCGTTTTCTGTTACAGCGTATTACGCTGATTTGTGGCCGCGGGGAACGTATTTCGACTGAAGAAACCCTACTTCCACGAGCGAGTACCGTTCACAACAATAAGTAAACTGCTCTAGGAGTCTGTCCCGATACCTCGTTGGACCTGGAAATTACTGAGCCGATGCGCT
>CALFOL010000068.1 GCA_937919915.1 uncultured Planctomycetaceae bacterium | reverse complement strand
GCAACCGCAGCTGGCAACACGCCGACGAACAACGGAATCAAAAACAGCATGCGAAACATGTCGATTTCCCGAGACAGGACAGGTGCCAGCAGGGTGATACGTTTGCGAAACATTCCGCTGCCTTCTGCTGATAATATGATGCTGGAATCACGATACAGGCGTGAGATGAGAAATTCAACGCGAGATAGCGCGGGCGATCAACGGCTGCGGCAATCGCCTCAGTCCCAAAGGGACGACATGTGGTGTAGTCGTGATTTTGCAAATCCTGTCGTTTATAGTTCAGAGTCCGGGGATTCATCAACGTTCTGTGCTACTGATTGCGTCCCTCACGTTCAGGATTGGTTCGCGATGAACACGATTTTGTCACTTGTGTGTCTGTCATGCATCTGTGTTACTGCAACGGATGCGTTTGGACAGGAGACATACCCGGAACCGGTGAATACGCAGGCTGCTGGTGAGCATCCGCCATCGCCTCAGGAAATGCTGGCTCTGTTCGAACTGCCTGAGGGTTTTAGGGTCACTTCTGCTGGCCCAGTGCTCGGTGAAGGTTCCGCCGTGTTCTTCGGCCAGGCGACCGTGTTTGTCGTTCACCTGTTGCAGAACCTTTGGCCACCAGTCAGTGTTGAGATACTCGATGCGGCGTTTGCATTCGAGTGTCGTGATGCCTGCTTCCAACGGGTCCATTCCTTTCTGATCGAAGTGCATGTCTCGCCAGTGATCGCTGATGCCGGGGATGCGGCCCTTTTTGTCGTGAGGAAACCGGACGCCGAAACGGTCGAATTCGGATTTATGAATCATGCTGGTACTTTCCGCCCGCCAAGCGCTACACTTTCTCACCGCCGTCTACACCTCACAAAGCTGCTCCCCAAGGTCGTTTTGCTGCTGTGTATTCTGCACGGGTTTCTGAAGAATCGCGATCGTTGCCGCAAATTTCATGACTTGCATCAGCGTGAGTGGGACGCGCCCGAAATGAATACCACGGCGACTCGCCCAGCGCGCTCAAGGGCGTGTCCTCGGTTAAACCTCGGAGGATGATGCCTACTTTGGCTACAGCGTATTACGCTGACTTGTGGCCGCGGCGAACGGTTTTCGACAGCAAATCGCTTGCTCCCACGAGCCCAACGTATCCACATGTTTAGGTAAACTGCTCTAACGAGCGGTCCAGCCGCCGTCGACGGTGAGCATGCTTCCGGTCATGAAGCTGGAAGCGGGGCTGCATAACAAAATCGCAGCGCCCTGGATTTCGTTCAGCTCGCCCCATCGCTCCTGAGCGACGGCGCCGATGATGAATTTCTTCGCTTCCTCTGTGTCGGCAATCGGAATGTTCATGGGCGTCAGAAATGGCCCTGGGCAAATCGCGTTGCACGTAATTCCCTGGTTCGCAAGCTCCAGACCGAGGGCGCGTGTCATCTGCACAACGGCGCCTTTGCTGGATGTGTAAGGCGTTCGATTCGCCAGGCCTACCAGCCCCAGCGTGCTGGCCAGGTTGACAATTCGGCCGTAGCCTGCCGTCTTCATGTGCAGCGCGACGGCTTTGCAACACAGCCAGGTTCCGTCGACGTTGGTCTTTTGAACCTGCTGGAAGTCGTCGTAGCTCAGGTCTTCGATACTGCCGCGAATGTTGATCCCCGCGCTGTTGACCAGAATGTCGATGCGGCCAAACTGTTGCATGACTTCGGCCACCATGCGATTCACGTCTGCTTCATCCGTGACGTCCGTGGCGATCCCGATGGCTGTGACGCCAAACCCTGACGCAATTTCGGCAGCTGTCGCCTGAGCTTCGGTGAGATTGCGACTGACCAAAACAACGTTCGCGCCTGCCGAAGCCAGGCCGGCTGCCATCGCTGCTCCGAGCCCCTTTGAACCACCTGTGACAATCGCCACGTGGTCTTTCATTTGAAACTGCGTGACGCCCGGCAGAGTCTTTAAGTCAGGATTATTATTCATCGTTTGGCTTCTACAGCGTATTACGCTGAGTTGTGGCCGCGGGGCACGCGTTTCGATCGAAGAAAGCCTGCTCCCGCGAGCGAGTACCGTTCAAAACAATAAATAAACTGCTCTAACTGCGGCAAGGGGAACGTCGGCAATGAGTTTTTGGCAACGGGAAACGAGCAGTTTGTTGGTATCGATTGCTGAGCCGCAAAATGGTCCTACCGTCGCTTCGAGGCTCCATGTCAGAGTCGAAACAAGCCACGGACTTACGTCCCTGGTTACATCATGTCGTGCCGTTGTGACTGAATCGCACGCCCGGCAAACATTAGATGCGACAGCACTGGCGGAGCCAGTGGCACCCATTAGCAATTGCCTGTTAGCTGCTGATCTTTGCTCTGTACCCGTCCGGATCCAGCAGTGCGTCCAGTTCCGCGGGATCTGAAAGGCGGATCTTGAACAACCAACCGTCATCAAACGGTGACTCATTTACCTTCGCCGGATTGTCAGTCAGCGATTCGTTGACTTCGACAATTTCACCGCTCACCGGAGTATAAATGTCACTGGCAGATTTGACTGACTCAACCACAGCCACTTCGTCATTGGCTTTGAACGTGCGGCCGACTTCCGGGAGTTCGACGTAAACGAGTTCCGTCATTTCCAGCTGAGCGTAGTCCGAAATGCCGACCGTCACGACGTCGCCATTGTCGACGCGAACCCACTCGTGTGATGCGGCATATTTCAGGTTATCAGGGATATTCATATTGCAGCCTGGTGCGTGGAAACAGGGGGATATCGGTCAACAAGTCTTTTGACCGGCGATCGGCCACCCTCTGACCAGCAGAGTGAAACCGAATGAGAAAGTCTACACAAAAGGTTTCTTCACGACTTCCGCGGGGAAACGTTTTCCGCGGATTTCGACTTCTAACGGTGTGCCAATCTGATTGTGCCCCGCTGGTATGTACGCCAGCGAAACTCCGAAACCCAGTGTCGGAGAAACTCCGCCGCTGCACAACGTGCCCACCTGTAGGTCTCCGAAAAACACTGCGTATCCGGGCCGCGGTGGCGCGGATTTCCCGAGTTGCTTCAGAGCGACCAGCCTCTGTGGCAGCCCGTCGGCCTTTTGCTGAACCAATACTTCGCGGCCGATGAAGGCAGACTTGTTGAGATCCACAGCAAAGCCCAAACCTGCTTCCAGCGGAGTATGGTCTGGCGATAGATCGTTGCCGTTCAGAGGATAGCACTTCTCCAAACGCAGAGAATCACGTGCCCCCAGCCCTGTCGGAGCGGCTCCGGCATCTAAGCAACGCCGCCACCAGGCGGGACCCATGTCGGCAGGACAAAACAATTCGTAGCCGTCTTCTCCTGTGTAGCCAGTTCGGCAAATGATCACATCACCGGCATCGGTCGTAATCGCCCCCATGCAGAATCTTGCTGGTAACGTTGCGTCGGCGCCAAACAACGCGACGAAGGATTCAGCAGCCTTCGGTCCCTGCACCGCCATTGCTGCGAACTCTGAACTCTGGTTCGTGAATGCAATCTCCGCGTTCGACAGGTGTGCCTGCATCCACGCGAAGTCTTCATCCACCTTCGATGCGTTGACAACCAGAAAGTAGTCCGTCGCGTTTTCGCGATAGATGATGAGGTCGTCGATTACGCCACCGCGATCGTTCAGTAACACCGTGTACTGGCCGTCACCGGGCTCTAGTTTGGCGACGTTGTTTGTCAGCAAACCATCCAGCCACCGGCACGCCACGTCCGGCGTGGCACAACGTACAAACAACTGCCCCATGTGCGAGATATCGAAGACACCAAGGCTGCTGCGCACAGCTTTGTGTTCGGGCATGATGCCTTCGTACTGCACAGGCATCTGCCAACCGGCAAACGGAACCAAACGTGCTCCCAGCTTCAGGTGCTCGTCGTGCAGAGGCGATTGTTTCAGGTCGTCATCCATTGTGTTCTATCCGTGTTCGGTGTCAATATTCATCAACGCTTCAGCAATTTCTGAAACTGCGTCCACGACTTCGTATTCGCGACGTCGCCTTTGGTCAGTCCCGCACGACGTGCCTGGTCGACTCCATACTGCAGGACATCGAAGCCGTTCACGCTGTGGGAATCGGTACTGATCACAATGGGAATTCCAAGATCCCGAGCAGCCGCGGCGTGAATGTCGTCCAGGTCAAGTCGCTTAAAATGAGCATTAATCTCCATCATCACGCCATGATCCGCCGCTGCTTTCAGCATCGTCGTCATGTCGATATCAGCGCCCTCGCGTTTGCCGACCATGCGTCCCGTGGGATGCCCGATGATGTTGACGTGCGGATTGGTGATCGCCGTCATCAGTCGCTTCATGATCTGTTCTCGGGGTTGTTGCAGGCCATAATGCAGGACAGCAATCACCCAATCGGCTTCGGCCAGAACGTCGTCAGGAAGATCCATTGTGGCATCTTCCAGAATGTCGCATTCAATACCGCACAGAACTTCGATCCCCGTGATGCTCTCCCGAGCTTCTCGGATCTCTTCCCAGTGAGCTCGCAAGCGAACTTCATCCAGCCCGTTGGCCATTGACACGCGTTTGCTGTGATCAGTAATGGCGATGTACGTCAATCCACGCGCCTTCGCGGCTTCTGCCATTTCCACGATTGAACCCGCTCCATCCGATGCAGTCGTGTGCATGTGCAGATCGCCTTTGACGTCACCAACTTCGATCAAACGCGGCAACTCACCAGCGGCCGCCAGTTCGAATTCCCATCGGTTCTCGCGAAGTTCCGGAGGAATCCACGGCAGCCCAACCGCTTCATAAACGCCTTCTTCTGTCGCACCCGCGATTTGTTCATCTCCCCGAAACACTCCGTATTCGTTGACCTTCAAGCCGAGATCCTTAGCCATTTGACGTACGACGACGTTGTGTTCTTTTGATCCAGTGAAGTACTGCATTGCGGCGCCGTAGGATTCATCCGGGACGACTCGCAGATCCATCTCCAGGCGAGAATGCAGCCGCACTCGCATCTTGGTATCACCGCGCATCAGCACGGATTCCACCAGTTGATGACCAGCCAGCAGCTCCATTGCGGCGTCTGGATTGGACGCGGTCGCCAACACATCCAGATCGCCGCACGTCTCTTTGCGACGGCGACAACTACCAGCCACCGAAACCTGCTGAACCTCCGGTAGCTGCAGAAGATCTGCAACAACTGCTTCCGCGGCTGTTCGCGCAACCGCGATGGAAACGCGTTTGCCAGCCTCAGCCGCGCGGTCGATGTTTTCGAGAATCCCCTGCTCTGTCTTTTTACCGAATCCCTTTAGTGCGGCCAGCTCACCGGCTTCTGCGGCCGCCTTCAGTTGTTCCAGCGACTCAAGCTTCAGTTGATTAAAGAAGATCGCCACCTTCTTCGGACCCACACCAGGAATCCGCAGCATGTCGACAACTCCCTGCGGAACCTGATTCCGTAATTCGTTGAGCTGTTCGTGCTGTCCCGTCTGAATAACTTCCGCAATCTGACGGGCGAGGTCCTTGCCAATACCCTGAAACTGCGTCAGGTCCTTGCCGTCTTCCAGCAGCGTCTGCATCGATTCTGCGGTCGAGGAAATTGTGCGCGACGCGCTGCGGTAGGCTCGCACCCGGAACGGATTGGCCTCCTGAATTTCCAGTAGATCAGCCAGCTCAGTAAAGATTGCCGCGATCTGATCGTTTTTCATGGCACTCGGCTTTTGAATGTGGGGATGGACATGTTCCCGGGGAAGCGGAACTCCGTTTCGCTGCCACCGACACCACGTCCCAAACGGTGTCAGTCTGCGAAATAGTCAACCGCGTTGCGGAACAGTTTCAACCCTTCTCCATTCCCCTTCAAGCCAAGCCGAGTCCATTGTGGATGTTGAGTTGCAAACAGATATCGTTCTGGATGCGGCATCAATCCCAGAACGCGTCCTGTGGAATCCGAAAGGCCCGCGATATTTGCAATGGCACCGTTGGGGTTGTCGGGTTCCGGCAGAATCCCAATCGAAGTCGGGTCGCCGGATTTTTCAGCCAGAGCGTTGGCGTCTTTGTTCCAATAGCACAATGAAATCTGCTGAGCGTCTCGCAGCCCCTGCAGCACGCTGTCATCCGTCACGGCGATCCGGCCTTCGGCATGAGCAATTGGAACTTCGATCTCGTCAATGTTCTTCAGAAAGACACTGTTAGGTGATGTGACTTTCAATCGCACCCAGCGATCCGTGTATCGCCCGCTGTTGTTCCATGTTAGAGTAATTTTGTCTTCGTACGGAGGCTCTGACGGATCGTCGATACCGCGTCGCATCAGCAGTCCCGCTTTCAGGATTGTTTGGAAGCCGTTGCAGATTCCCAGCAGCAGTTTGTCGGCGGTCAGAAACTCTCGCATCACATCGTTCAGCTGCCCGCGCAGTTGGCGCGAAAAGATGACGCCAGCACCGATGTCGTCTCCGTAGCTAAACCCGCCAGGGATGCACAGAATCTGGTACTGATTCAATAATGTGGGATCCTCCAGCAGCCGGAACAAATGCACACGATCTGCCGTGCCGCCTGCCATCTGGAAGGCATGAGCGGTTTCCAAATCGCAATTGGTTCCTGGGGCACGAAGCACGCAAACTCGAGGGGAACTCATCCGGATTTCTTTCACAGAGTCTCTTTGGCCGATGACAGGTCTCGGCATTGACGTGCGTTTTACCAGTCTGGCCCCCCGGCTTCACTCAACCGGAGGCTTAACCCTCAGATTTTCGCAATCGCCGGACTCTTTCAGCTCGTTGTTCCCGATGCGGTCGGAGTAAGTTGTGACAGCAATACGTCCCCTGAATCACGATCGACTGGCTGTAACAAAGGTTCCATGCCGCGAAGTTCGTCACCGCGCAGTAAAAGGCCAGTCCGAAAGGACCGGCCTTTTCTGATTTTGATTGGCGAGTGAGACTACAGCGTATTACGCTGACTTGTGGCCGCGGGGCACGCGTTTCGATCGAAGAAAGCCTGCTCCCGCGAGCGAGTATTGTTCACAACAATAAGTAAACGGCTCTAATCCCAGCTCAAAGCTCCGCCAGTCTGGTACTCGGTGACTCGGGTTTCGAAGAAATTCTTCTCCTTGCCCAGGTCGATGGTTTCGCTCATCCATGTGAATGGATTTGAAGAACCGTACTGAACCGGCAGGCCAATTCGTTCCAGCCGACGGTCAGCGACGTGCTGCACATAGTCGCGGAACAGTTCTGCGTTCAGGCCCATGATTCCGCGTGGTAGACACGACTCTGCGTATTCGATTTCCAGTTCGACAGCAACCTTGATGCGAGCAATCATGGCTTCCTGGAACTCTGCTGTCCACAGCTCTGGATTTTCGGCCTTGATACCGTTAATCAGGTCGACACCGAAGTTCAAGTGGATGGTTTCGTCACGCAGAATGTACTGAACCTGCTCACCGATACCACACATCAGATTGCGACGGTGGAAGGACAGCATCATCACAAAACCGCTGTAGAAGAAGATGCCTTCCATGATGACATAGTAACCGATCAGGTTCTTCAGAAATGCCTGCTGGCCTTCGAACGTGTCAGTTGAAAAGTCTGGATCCAGAACTTCCGCTGTCAGTTCCATTTCGAAAGCATCTTTCTTCGCAATCGAAGGTATCTCTCGATACATGTTGAAAATTTCGCTCTCGTTCAGGCCGAGACTTTCAACGATGTACAGAAACGTGTGGCTGTGAACAGCTTCTTCAAACGCCTGACGCAGCAGGTACTGACGACACTCGGCGTTGGTAACGTGCTTAAAAATGGCTAGTACCAGATTGTTGCCAACCAGTGATTCGGCCGTTGAGAAGAAACCGAGGTTACGCAACAGCACCAGACGTTCATCATCCGTCAGGCCCTTGCCTCGCCAAACTTCAACGTCACGATTCATCGGAACTTCGGTTGGCATCCAGTGATTCGCACAACCGTTCAGGTAATGTTCCCAGGCCCAGTTGTATTTGATGGGCATCAACTGATTCACGTCCACCTGAGCACAGTTGATCAGACGCTTTTCGGTAGCCGTGAAGCGGCCGTCAGCACCAACGAGAAGTTCCTGTTCGGTGACAGGGATAAAAGATGTTGCAATGGGGGTCGACATAAACGTGCATCCTTGAAGTTATGAGGGGGAGTAGTGCAGTTGTTGAGTTCAGTCGTCAGGACCACGTAATTTGAGATATCAAATTCATTACGTGATGCATCGTTACGCCACCGGGACCAGCCCGGTGGCGTAAGTCACATGAGTTACTGACAGGCTTCGCAATCGGGATCATCCAGGCTGCAGGCTTGTACATTTGTCATGTCTGTCGCCGGAGCCGAAACCGGATGTGGTGACGCCACAGGAGTTTGCGGACCATCTGTTCGCAGATTTTCAACCGCACTGTCGCGATCCATGTGGATGTCGTCCGAAGCACTCTTGTTCTTCATCCAGCGTGGCTGAACACCATAACGATTGACATCGACAGTGGATTTTTCAACCTGAGTCGCTGCCAGCGTTCGCAGGTAGTAGGTCGTCTTCAGACCTTTCTGCCATGCCAACATGTACATGTCGTGCAGTTTACGACCGCTTGGCTCGCACATGTACAGGTTTAGTGACTGCCCCATGTCGATCCATTTCTGGCGACGCGATGCACATTCGATAATCCACTTTGGATCGACTTCGAACGATGTCAGGAAACGAGCCTTCACGTCGGCCGGAATACGAGGAATATCCGTCAGCGTTCCATCGTAATACTTCAGGTCGTTCAACATGTCCGCATCCCAAAGGCCACGTGCTTTCAGCTCGGTGACCAGAGACGTATTGACATGCGTGAATTCACCCGACAGGTTGCTCTTCACATACAGATGCTTGTAAACAGGCTCAATCGATTGCGACACACCGATGATCGTGGAAATCGTCGCGGTTGGAGCAATCGCCATGCAATTGCTGTTACGAATGCCGTTTTCAGCAATCTTTTTTCGAACCAGCTCCCAGTCCATCGTTGTTGAACGGTCCATGTCAACAGGCACGCCACGTTCCTGCTCAAGTAACTCGATGGTGTCGATCGGCAGCAGGCCGCGATCCCACTTCGAACCGCTGTACGAAGAATAGGTTCCTCGTTCAGCTGCCAGATCGCTGGATGCAGAGATTGCAAAGTAGGAAATCGCTTCCATACTTCGGTCCGCAAACTCAACCGCATCGTTGCTGGCATAGCTGATTTTCATGGCCGCCAAAGCGTCCTGGAAGCCCATCAGTCCCAGACCGACCGGACGATGCTTTTGGTTGGAAAACCGAGCTTCGTCTGTGGGGTAGTAATTGATGTCTATCACGTTATCCAACATTCGCATTGCGATGCGGATTGTGTCTTCCAGCAGTTCCAGATCCAGCTTGCCACCGACGATGTGTCGAGCCAGATTGATAGAACCCAGGTTGCAAACAGCCGTTTCTTTGGACGAAGTATTCAGCAGGATTTCAGTGCACAGATTACTACTGTGAACAACGCCGCTGTGATCCTGGGGTGATCGGATGTTTGAAGGGTCTTTCCATGTGATCCATGGGTGACCGGTTTCGAACACGCGAGTCAGAATTTTTCGCCACAGTTCAACCGCCGGGAAGCGACGGAACAGGTCGATTTTGCCTTCATCGGCCAAACGTTCGTAGTGCTCATACCGCTCTTCGAATGCTCTGCCGACCAGATCGTGCAGGTCCGGAACTTCGTCAGGACTAAACAGCGTCCATTCTTTGTTGCTCTGAACACGCTTCATGAACAAGTCAGGAATCCAGTTCGCTGTGTGCATGTCGTGGGTACGACGGCGATCATCTCCTGTGTTTTTGCGTAGGTCCAGGAATTCTTCCAGGTCCATGTGCCATGTTTCGAGATATGAACACACGGCCCCTTTGCGTTTGCCACCCTGATTCACAGCAACTGCTGTGTCATTGACGACTTTCAGGAAAGGAATCACGCCCTGGCTACGACCATTGGTTCCCTTGATATGAGAATTGGTC
>CALFOL010000067.1 GCA_937919915.1 uncultured Planctomycetaceae bacterium | reverse complement strand
CCCTGGACTTTCCCTGCTCGATTCACCCAAAATAGCGAGATTGTGCGGAATCCGATGCCCATCGGGTCCCTGTGATCTACAGAGGTGAAGTGCGCGCCGGCCGCACGCCTGTCCCCGGAAACTTGTGAGGTAGCCGAGCGTTGAACTTGCGATCGTCTCTGCAAGCTACGACGCTGTTTACGGAGTGACGATTTCACTGAGCACCGGTGGTAATCTTCGCGTTACCGGGGCGACTGCCTTCTCAACAGCAGACGATACTTCCCCGGCAACTTCCCAAGGTGCCGTTTTATTTTCAGCCGTCCCGTCAAATGATTCGTCGGCCGTTGAGCATTACCAGCTGTTCCCGAACAATAGCATCATCAAACTGGATTCGGCCCTTCTCGCGGACAGAGACTCGCGCGGTCCAGCCCTGAATAACCTTAACTACTTCAACTTCGACAGCTCCAGCGACGTAGTGCAGTCTGGACAGCAACAACCGTTGTCACAGGATCTGCTGGCTGAATTACTCAACCCGAAGCCAAAGGAATCAACAGTCGCTTCCGAGTCACGCATTGTCGACACCACGGCAACAGCATTTCGATCGGACGACTACACGGATGTTGACAATGCTTCAGATGTCGGCACAAATTATTCATCCACGCAGCCAACCGATCTTTTCTTCTCAAGCGATGACACGCCGTTTGGGTCCATCGGCGACGAAGACATTCCGTTGGCGACCAATGTCGGCCAATCGTCTGCTCACCGAGAAACGACACCCACGGGAATTGCTCCTCCACGACAGCGGTCAGACAAGCATGAACAGTCGCAATCACTAAACGCTGCGACACTGCACACCAGAAAACAATCAGCGCAGCCGTCGGTGTCCAGCAACGGTACAGAGGTCTTCACGACGTCGGAATCGAAAACTGCGTTCGCAAGGCTGTTGGATTCCCTGGTACGGTTCGACACATCGGAATTCCTTAACACGGACGACGAACTCACCGACTGGCTGAGCGAGCAGTTGATGCTGACATCTGTCGGCGACGATTCGTCAGATGCCGAAGCTGACAGCGTGACGACGTCGTATGCCGACAGCAACCAGGCGACACACAACGAAGAGCGAATCGAACGACTGCAGCAGGCTTACCTGAAGATCGACTATCTGTCGACTGCCGCGGCCACCAGCACAATCCTGTCAGCTCAGTCACCGGAACCTCCGGAAGCGACCAGTATCTGGCAACAAATTCGTTTTGAGTGCAACCCGCGCGGCCCGCCGACCAGCGATAATATTTCGGGCTCTGATTTCGCTCAGATCAGTTCACAAAGTGTCCAGCTGCAACAGCTGCGATACAGCATATCTCCAAGAGGACCATCTGTGGTTTCCGTCAACTGACACGGAAACTTTTTCAGATCCCTTTTGGAGCCGAATTGATGTCCCTGAATTCTGAAGATTCCATCATGCGGAATCTTGCCCGATATCAGTACTTTCGAAACAGACATCTGACAGCAACGCAAGACGCTGAAGACCTGTTTCAGGACGCGTGGATTCACCTGAATCATTCTGAAGACGAAACAGATTCGTCAGCGGATGATGAAACTTCGCAAACAAAGCGTTTGCGAACAGCAGTACGTCGAGCCACAGATCGTGCGTTCGGCAAGTTGCGGAAACGTTGTGTTCGAGGCAATGCCGCGGAAACGACGATGGAGTTTGAACCGGCAGACTGTGAGCCGGATTTCGATCTTGTTATCGATCTTCGTAATCAGATCGAATCATTACCTCTGGATCAGAGGTTGGTGATCGAATTGTTGCGACGTGGTTATGATGGGGCCGAAATCGCCACCATACTTGAGCTTTCGCCTCAGGCGGTGACTCGGCGAAAACAGAAGGCCATCGAGAGACTTCGACAGAAACTGGTGTAAGCATGAACGATTCGAACATCATGCAGTCCATGCGTCGCGCTGACGCGAACGAAGAGTGTCGGCAGGTTCGTCAGGACCTGCCGCGAGAACTGCTGGGAGAGCTGAACGAGAACTGCTCGTCCGTTCTCTTCGAACATGTCAGCCACTGCCGCAGCTGCCTGGGAGCATACATCGCCCTCCAGGCAGCCGCGGACCTGGCCGGAGTTGATGCTCGCTAAACGCTGTGCGGCCGCAGATTTCCACGCGAGAATCACGCCTACAGCCATGACCCTCGCCATCCGCATTCGCAATGCCGGCTTCTAACAAGGGCGGTGCCCTTGACCCAGTGGCGTGGCATGCAGAGTGAAGTGGAAAGTTCCAGTCGCCGA